>CAMZHY010000239.1 GCA_947307005.1 uncultured Planctomycetaceae bacterium | reverse complement strand
CGTCTCTCGTGGCATGAAACAAACGAATGGACCCCCGCCGTTCTCGACGACTGAAGAATCGTCTACACGCGCTGGGATTACGTCGACCGAAACGCCGCGCGCTTCCAAGGGCTCTGGCTGACCAACCCCGACGGAACCGGCGCCGTCGCGCTCTTTGGCAACTACACGGAAAGCCCCGTCGCCTGCGTCCAGCCGCGTCCAATCCCCGATTCCAACAAAATCGTCTTCATCGCGACCGCGCACCATACGGCGGTTGGAGGTTCAATCGTCGTTCTCGACCCGACGAAAGTCAAATACGATCCCGAATCCGGCTGGGACCGTCCCGATTCAATCGAACGGATCACGCCCGAAATTCCCTTCCCCGAAACCCTGAACGAAGAAACGGGAGAATGGAACCTGCCCGGCCAGTATTACTACGGACCGACGCCCCTCTCCGAAGACTTTTTCCTCGTTTCCTACAGCTTCGAACCGGCGAACGGCTACCTCACGACCGACGGTAATTTAACGCCCGACACGGTCGGAAGCGGCAAGCTCGGACTCTATTATCGCGACCGTTTCGGCAATCTCGAACTCATGTACGAGGACGAAAAATACAGTTGTCGCTACCCCTTGATTCTGCGCGAACGCGAAACGATCCCCGCGAAGATTCCCTCGCTCCTCCCCGACGAAACCGCGTCGAACGCCGACGCGACCGACGACGGAGCGACGGGAACCTTTACGCTCTTCGACGTCAAAGAGTCTCTCTGGCCCTTCCCGACCGACCGTAAAATCAAAGAACTGCGCGTTTTTCAGCTTCTGCCGAAGTTCCCGTCGCACCAAGCGCACGTTCCACCCGTCGGCCACGATTTCGCGGGCAACGCGAGGCTCTATCTCGGCTCCGTCCCCGTCGAGGAGGACGGAAGCGCGTATTTCACCGCGCCCGCGCGTAAACCGCTCTATTTCCAAGCGGTTGACGAAGAAGGACGCGCCGTGCAGACGATGCTCAGCGAGGTCTATCTCCAGCCGGGTGAAAATCGCGGATGCGTCGGATGCCACGAACAGCAGCAGACGACCTTCGCGAACTCCGAAAAACGAGTCGCCGCCGCGCTTCGCACTCCGTCCGCGCTTAAACCCGGTCCCGACGATTCCCGCCCCTTTAGCTTCCCGCGACTGATTCAGCCGATCCTCGACAAAAACTGCGTCGAATGTCATTCCGGCAAGGAGGACGCGCCCGAGCCCGCGCTCGTCGGCGATCAGGAGGGCGCCTTCAGCGTCTCCTATAACCAGTTGCGACCGTATTTGCGCTGGTATCAGTGGACGAGTCCCTCGATTCACGACGTCGTCTCCCTTCCCGGCGAATGCGGCGCCGACATGAGTCCCATCGCCGCGATTATCGACGACGAGGTTCATGCGGACGCAGTGAAACTCTCCGACGAAGATAGACAAACCCTCTATCTATGGCTCGACGCGAACGTCCCGTTCTACGGCGTTTACGATCCTGACGAACAGGCGCGACAGCATAACGGTGAGAAAATCGACCTTCCCCGATTACAGTAACGCGACGCCGCAGATCGTTCAGAACGCGCTTCCAACGCATTGAAAACCCACTCGAAAGGTTCAGGAAACTCCAGATGAAAAACCGCGCTAAATTGTTTCTTATTTTCGCGTTGCTCGCGTTCTGGTCGGCGTCCGGCGCGACGAACTTCTGCGCCGCGAAATCTCCGCAAAAAGAATATCGCGACGCGTTCGTGAACGATTGGGCGCGTCAAGAGCGCGAACAGGGACGCGAAATCGCGTCGCTCGACGCGCTTAGCGAACTCGTCGAACGAGTCGAAAAGAGCTTAGAACGGTTCGAGGACGAATCTTGGGTCGACGACGCGGCGCTCGGCGAACTCCGCGACGAACTCGACGCGGCGCGAACGTTCCTCGCGGACGGCGACGACGCGGACGACGCGCCCGAACTTATGGGCGCCCTTGAACGCTATCTCGCTCTGCGCGGCAAACTCCGCGCGCTCCTTTTGAGCGACCCCGCCGTATCGGGACAGCCTATTGTTTTTCTGAAAGAGGAGCGGTTTACATGGCAGATGCTCCATGAATTCCTTTCCTACTATTACAATAAATGCGGGATGAACGGCGGCGGCGTTTATATCCTCAAGGAGCCGGGCAAATCCTTTGAAACGGAACCCGTGACGGACGGACTTTTTCCGCGCGGCGTCTTTCAGACGCTCTCCCTTTCTTACGACGCGAAAACTGTCTATTTCTCCTTCGCCGACTTCTCAAAAGTTCAGAGCGACGACCAGCCGGAAACAAACGTCGACGCCCTGATGAAGCTCCCGTACGTCGAGGACTTTGCGACAAACTATATGAAAGACCCGGAAGGGAAGTTCAACCTCTATAAAATGACGCTCGCAGACCGAAAAGTCGAGCGTCTCACCGAAGGGTGCGAGGACGACTTCGATCCCGTCGAAGCGCCCGACGGATCGCTGATCTTCGTCTCGACACGGCGCGGCGGCTACGGACGGTGTCACGGGCATTACGAACCTCTCAACGTTCATACGCTCCATCGACTGAATGCCGACAAATCCGTAACGTGTCTCTCGTGGCATGAAACGAACGAATGGCAGCCGACGTTTCTGAACGACGGGCGCGTCCTCTACACGCGCTGGGACTACGTCGACCGCTCCGCGTCGCACCATCACGGGCTGTGGACGACGAACCCCGACGGGACGAACTCGGCGATTTATTTCGGAAACTACACCTTCGACGTCAACGCCTGCTATCAGGGAAAGGCGGTTCCCGACTCGAATAAAGTCATGTTCCTCGGCGGCTCGCATCATCTCGACGTGGGAGGGACGATTCTTCTCTTCGATCCGTCAAAAATGCGATACGACCCGGTTTCGGGCAAAGACGATTTGTCGTCGATCGAGTTTCTCACCCCCGATATTCCCCTCCCCGAAGTCGAGGGCGCGGAAAATCGAATCTGCAACCGCTACTATTTCAGTCCGTTCCCCCTTTCGGAAGACTCTTGGATCGTCTCGTACAGCCACGATCCGCTCGGCGGTTATTTGGCGGGAACGCGTCAGTGCGGCAAGCTCGGAATCTACTATGGCGACCGGTTCGGAAACCTTGAACTTCTCTATGAAAACAGGGACTCCGAGGAGTCGTGCCTCTATCCGATTCCTCTCGTTCAGCGCGAAAAACCTGAAATTATCCCGTCGGCGGTCGAAAACCAAGACGGGGAGACGGGGACTTTCGTCCTTTCAAACGTCTACGAAAGTCTTCTGCCCTTCCCGCAGGATCGCAAGATTAAGGAGTTGCGCGTCGTTCAGTTGCTCCCCAAGGCGCCCGATTATCAGTCCGACCGTCCGCGCGTCGGTCGTCCCGGTTCCGCCAACGCGAGGATGTTCCTAGGGACGGTTCCCGTCGAAGAGGACGGGAGCGCGCACTTCACGGCGCCGGCGCGGGTTCCTCTCTATTTCCAAGCGGTCGACGAAGACGGCAAAGCGGTTCAATCGATGAGGAGCATCGTCTATCTGCAACCGGGCGAAAATCGGGGTTGCGTCGGGTGCCATGAGCAGGCGCAAACGACGCTGACGAACGACGCGGCGAAGCGCAGCCTCGCCTCCCTGCGCGAACCGTCGAAGATCGCGCCCGGTCCCGACGACGCCAGGCCGTTCTCCTACCCGCGTCTGATCCAGCCGATTCTCGATAGACGCTGCGTCAAATGCCACGACGGAACGGAAAGCGCCTCCGCGCCCGATCTGACGAGCGGCGAAGAAGCGCCCTTTACGCGCAGTTACAACCAGCTCATGAACTACATGAAATGGTACGAATGGGGCGGCTCGACCTTCCGAGAAATCGTCACCGTCCCCGGCGAATGCGGCGCCGATATTTCGCCCTTCTCCAAAATTATCGTCGACGAAAACCATAAAGACGTCGGACTAACCGACGAAGAATACCGAACGCTCATGATGTGGTGCGACCTGAACGTCCCCTTCTACGGCGTGTACAAACTCGACGAACAGGCAAAACAGCTTAAGGGCGAACGCGTTAAGGAGCCTGCGTTGCAATAACGCTCGTCGAAGTTCGATCACGTAAAAAACGGCGTTTCCAAGATTTGCCTTGGAAGCGCCGTTTCCGTTCTCTAAATGAAAACGCGAGCGTCACTCGCCGCGCATTTCGTGGCGATATTTGGACGGAGAAAGCCCAACGCGGCGGCGGAAGGTTTGGAGAAAGTAGCTCGTCGCGCTGAAGCCGACAGTCTTGGCGACGCGTTCCATCGACGCGTCCGTTTCACGTAGCAACTGTTTGGCGCGTTCGATTCGGACGAGTTGGAGTTCCTCGAGCATCGTTCTACCGTGATATTTGCGGAATTTCACCTCGAGCTGTCGGCGCGAGATGGGAATCTCGCGGGCGACGCGTTCGACGGTCAGCGTTTCGAGACTCCCAGTATGAATCAGCCGCAGCGCCTCGGCGACGTCTTCGTCTTCGACGAGTTCGATATTGGTCGAACGACGTTCGACGACGTTGATCGGCTCGACGAGAAGATGGCGCGACGTCGGCGTTTCTCCCTTCATCATCTGATCGAGCGTCTGCGCGGCGAGATAGCCGCCCTTCTCCGCATTGAGCGCGACGCTCGTGAGCGGCGGCGAGCAGAGATCGCAGAGGAGTTCGTCCGCGTCGACGCCGATGACGGCAAGCTGTTCCGGCGAGTTGATCCCCGCGAGTTCGCAGGCGTCGAGAAGTTCGCGTCCGCGCTGGTCGTTGCATGCCATGACGCCGATCGGCTTCGGAAGCGCTTTGAGCCAATCGCGCAAAAACGGCTCCTCTTTCTCCCAGCGCAAAGGACGTCCGAAACGAAGCGGCGGACGGTAGACGATCGTCTCGTAGCCTGCGGACGCGATCGCGTCGCAAAACGCCTCTTCACGGATGATCGACCAGCGTTGGAACGGATACCCGGCGTAGGCGAAACGCGTCAGTCCTTTTCCCAGCAAATAGTTCGCCGCCATCTGCGCCGCGCCGACCGAATCGCTCGTCAAATCGGCGCATCGTTCTTTCTTGCATTTCTGGCGCGGAAGATTATCGACGGGATAATCGAGAAAAACCGTCGGTATCTCCATGTCAAGAAGCGTTTCCGCCATACTTTGATCGAGCGTTCGCGCGATCACGCCGTCGCCATGCCAATCGCGCATTTGCGGCGGCGCCTGCGCGAAGTCGCCCGGCGTCAACAGAAAATTCCAAGGACCATGTAAACGCGAATACCGAGCGACCCCGCGAAGAACGCTGCGCCCGTAACTTCTCGACGTCTCTATTAGTAGCGCGACCCGAGGCGGTTGAAATGCCATAACGCGACCTCTATTCCTCAAAATCCAGCGACGTTTCCCTTCGACAAAAACCGGAAAAGTCGTCTTGAGGAGAATCCCGCAAACGACGACCGTCGGCTCTTGACCAAGCGATTTTCAATCTCCCTCAGAGTCTACTATACGCCCCCGCCGACTTCAACCTTTCGGAGGCGTTTCTTTGTCGGCTCTCGCTTAGAAAGGAGAAAAACAAGGGTGGACTTATACGACGATTTCGTTATAATCGTACCGAAAATGTTGTCGGATCGACGGGTTTCGCCAAACCGTCGTCGTAAAAGGTATTGCTCGTCAACCGAAAAGTATTTCGAGGTCGAACCACTTTTTGAGGGTTCCGTTATGAAAAAGTTGTCCCTTGCCGTTGCGCTTGTCGAAAATATGACGTCTCGAAAGGAACGAAATCCCCTCGCGCAGCGCCCTCAAACCCGCGCGCTGCGCCTTGAAAGCCTCGAGTCGCGCGAACTCCTCAGCGTCGCGCCCGGTTGCGAATTGTTAGCTGCCGAAACTGCGGATATTCGCTCCTACCGTAACGCCGTCGACGTTCTCGATCTTTCCGACTCCACGCTTGACGGCGTCGACAACGCGAACTCCGAATCCTCGACGCTAGCCGCCACGCCTTTGATCGTCGTGACGACGGCGGAGGACGTTTTCGACGAGTACGACGGGGTGACTTCGTTGCGCGAAGCGTTCGAGTATGCCGAATCCGGCGCGACGATAACCTTCGCCGATTCGCTCAAGGGGAAGACGCTTGAACTCGACCCAGATTACGGTCAACTCTCGACGAGCAAAACATTGA
>CAMZHY010000238.1 GCA_947307005.1 uncultured Planctomycetaceae bacterium | reverse complement strand
ATGTTTATTACAAAAGCGAACTTTCCGAAATGATACAGACCGGGCGATATGGAATCGACAACCTCGACTATAAGTATCTTGCGAACGACCTGATCGAAAACGAACCGGAGCTTTTCGACGAAACGACAAAAACGACTTGACGAAATGACGATACTCGGTGAAGATTCGACGTAAACGTCAAAATTTTCAAAGAGAAGAGACACGCAAACTCGCGGACGTTTTACGGATCAACCTCACATAACGCGCTGGCGGCGGTTCGGAGTCTCGTCGCCCAAACAAGGCCGGGCGTCGCGTTTCTTTCCAAACTTGGGACTGGAACGACGATCATTATCGACTGATCCAATATATCGTCGACGACGAAGAAGCGCTGCAAATCAGTAAATTCGAATGCGAATACCGCGCCGTCCATCGAGAAGAACTGACGAATTTGCTCCTCTCAAACGGCTGCCGCGAGGTCGCGTGGAAGTTTCCCGAGGAAACTGGCTTCTATCAGCCCATCGTCATCGCGAGAAAACAATAGCGCCAAACGCCGCCCGTGTTTTAAGAGCCGAGACGCGTCGTCGCCGCCGTTTTTCGTCCTCACGCTTTGCGGAGGACGTTCTTGTAGCGTTTGAGGGGCAGCGTAAGTTCCGATTCGCGGCGGGTCGTCGTTTCGACGACTTCGACTTCCTTTTCGCCGTCGTAACCTTCGACGATCACGCGGTCGCCCGGCTGGACGGCGGCGTCGTCGCAGAAATAGTCGTACGTCCTGCCGTCGGGGGAGAATCGGACGACGGCGAATCGGTGTTCGGGACCGCACGCCTCTTGCTTCGCGCCGCGAAAACTGTAGAACTTTGATTTCGTCCACGCGACGAGTTCGTCGTCGTAATAAAAATTGACGCGTCCGTCTGAATAATTGAATTTGTCGAAATCGTAACGGACGCTCCTAGCGTCGTCTTTGAACCAGACTTCGGCGTCTTCGTCGAGCGTGAACGTCGCCAAATGAGTCCGTTCGCAGAACGACAGCTCCGGAACCGTAACGAGGATCGCTTTCGGGCGTGGGACGGAACGCGTGGGAATCCTTTTCGCGACGAGCGCGACGCGCCCTTCGGAGTCTTCGTACCGCGTAAGTTCGCAGCGATTGTTTGCGTCCGCAAGAACGTTGAAAAAGCGCGGATAGAAGAATTGGACCTCGTCTTGGAAAAAGTCGTCGGGCAGCGCTTCTCGAACTTCCGCCAGCTTCTTCTCGACGTTGGCGACGACCTTGGCGTAGCCGAAGAAATCGGACTCCTTAACGCGAAGTTTCGCCGCGTACTCCGCCCGAAGGAGATATTCGAGCGCGACTTCACAGTCGATGCTCGCATTGATTCCCTCGGAAAACACGAGCCCCATCCGCAACGCGGCGTCGGCGAAGCTGGCGCTCTTGCCCTGAAGAAAAGCGTCAAGATTCTCGCCGTAGGCTCTCCAATAAAGCTCCCAAGCGGTTCTTTCGCTCTTCCGACAGCCGTAGCCGTGCCGGAACATGTCGCCTAGCTTATAGATCGCCTCGTCGACGTTATTCAACGCGGCGATCTCGAAAAACCGAAACGCGGCGTCGTAGTCCGGGACGCCGTCGCTACAGCGTCCGTAATAGTAAATATAGCCGAGCGTGTTGGCGTAGCCGGGGGCGCCCGTCTTCTCAAAGAGGCGCGTTATACAGTCGCGAGACGCGCGCCAGTCCGTAGGATAAAGACGATTCCCGCCGTAGCAGGAATATCCCTTGATATGAAGCGCGAGCGTGGAATCCTCTTCGCAAAGTTCTTCGACGAACTTCCGCGCGAGCGCGAGCGCCGGTTCCGACGCCTTCGCCTGAAACGCGTCGCTTTCGAACTGGCGAACATAGCGCTCCTTTTCGTCGCTAGAGAAGCGCCATTCGTCTAACGGCTTGCTCCGATTCTCCAGAAATCGGTCGATTTGGTCGATTCTCGCGTTGAGATTCAACTCTTGCGAAAGACGCCAACCCTCGTCTTCATCCTCCTCCTCATCATCTTCTTCTTCGTCGTCTTCAAAGCCTTCGCAGGCGTATCGCAGGGCTTGGAGAAGGTCGGAAAAATACTCGCCTTCCGTCGTTTTCAGCCCAGGAAATTCAGACGTCTCCGCGTCGTTTTTCTCGTCGTCGTCAAAACGATTCAGTCCAAAGTCGTCGGCGAGCCGCTGCAAAGGACCGAACCAGTCCGAGTAGAGTTCCCAGAGCGGCGGATCGGACTCCCTCATCCTCGCCAGCGCCTCGCGAAGATCCTCCAGCGTCGTTTCATAACGTCCGGCGCAGACAAATTCGATCCCCATGAAGTTCCCTTCGGGAACGAGATCCCGAAACGTAATCTCATAACGCGCAATCCGCCGCATATCCTCGCCGGAAATCTCAATTTTGCGTTTGTCCATTCGTTGTCCTTCCGAGATTCTCGCAGCGCGCCAAAGGTCGTCGGACGCGCTGTAAAAGGAAAGGGCGACGTGAAAGAACGCCGCCCTTGTGTTTTGACGATCAAGCGTTTTCGTCGGTCGCTTGACTGGGTTCTACCGAACCGGACGCCTGCGCAACGAGCGCGGACCTAGAATTTTCGCCAGTTCGCGCTATAAGGCGAATACTGAGACGCCGCGCCCTAGCGCTGCTGGGAGAAATCGACGACGCCGAGTTTCACGCCGGGGATGATGTTCGAGGTCTGTCCGTTCGGGACGAACGCGGCCGAGTCGCCGGGGACGACCGCGGGCGCGGAAGACGCGACGGATGAAGGCTGCGCCGCGGTCGCCGGACGCGCTTCAGAATACGGACGGTAGCCCGGCCGGTTCGCGGAGCGAGTCGCGCTCGGTTCGTTCTTCGCGGACGAAACCGCGCTCGTGTTGCCAACGTACTGAGCGCGCGCCGTGCCCTTGAGCGTGACCGGCTTCTTCATCGCGTAGGCGGAGTCGATCGCGTATTGGTCGCGCATAAGGGGAGAATATTCGGCGGAGTTCGCGTTTTCAGCCTCGCCGGACGCGGCGGCGGGATCGGGGGTCGCCGATTCCGCAGGGGGCTGGACCGCGTTGGGATTGGGATTGGGTTCGCGCGCGATCGCAGTCGGGGGCTGCGTGGTAAGCTCGGCGGGGAGCGGCGCGTTCGTGGACGGCTGCGCGGTCGTTTCGGCGGGCGTCGGCGCCGGAGCCTGAAGCGGTTGACCCGTCATTTCAGGGGGAAGGGGCGCGTTCGGGGCGGGAGGAAGCGCGTCGTTTTTCGCTTCGGGCGCGAGAGACGCGGAATGATCCTGATCCGGCGAGGCGAACCCCAGCGCGCTTTCCGGGAGGATGGGAGCGACGCTCTGATATCGGGACGCGGGAGCCGCGTTCGCCCCTTGCGGGGTCGAGAAGTTTCGCGCTTGGTTGTTCGCGTCGGGAATCGGCTCTAGGGTCGGCTGACGACTCGAGAGCGCGGCGAGGTCGGAACCGCTCGCCGTGTTCGGGATGCGCTGGGCGCCGAGGTCGTTGGCGGCGAGGGAGTTCGCCGGCGCCTGTTCAACGGGCGTCGGGGCGATTGCAATTCGCTGATCCTGACCGCCGACCGAATCGAACGACGAGGCGGACGGCGTCGTCGGGGGCGCGGGCGGCTCCTGGTTTTTGACCTGTCCGAGCTGCGTTTCGTCAATCTTTTCTTTGTCGCGATTGCGGAAAAGGCACGACTGGCATTTGCCGTTCTGACATCCTGCGACGCCGAACGTCAACGCCAAAATTGCCGTCAACAACAAAACGCGTCCGACGGAGGAGCAGAGAATCCGTTCTGTCCCGACCTCAGTTATCTTCTTCATGAGCTTACTTCCTGCTTCATTGCCTAACAAACGGACGTCGCGCCAACCGACGGACGACGTCGTTCCGCCATCAATTCTATCTATTGGTACGTTGGCGACAATAAAACCGGACCTTCTTTCTCAGAAATTCGACGATTTTCTGAGATTTGCTAAAGTAATATATAACAATTATTCCGGTTATGCCGATTATTCAAAGTCTACGCGTATGACTGCGGTTTGTCGGCGGCGATTCTTCGCGTCTTAACGCGCTTGACGCCGATTCTCTAGGGCGCGATAATTACGGCGGCGTCCGCGCCGCGTCAACCTTTCGTTTTCCTTTTTGCAGGGGGCTTCTATGAACGACTTCCGACGTTCCGGCGACGAGAGATCGACCTTTGACGACGCGGCTTCGAGGGACCGCGAGCAGGAGGATGAAATCGAACTCGTCGATGAAAACGACTTCGGCGACGGCGGTCAAAACGCGCGTCCGACGCGCTCGCCCGCCGCGCTTGACCGAATCGGGCTCTTAGTCGGCGATGGAATGAAATATTTTACGGCGTCCGAAATCGTCGAGCGTCGGAAAAACGGCGAGATCAGCGACCGCTCGCCCGTGTGGATCGACGACGAAAGATTTCACCTCTCAGACGTCTGGAATCGGATAAATCGCCGAATGGAGGAAGAGCGACGCGAGCAGTTGCGGCGAGGAGACCCCGACGTTTTGCCCCCAGGCGCCTTCAGAAGCGTCGGTCTTCTGATCGACGGCGAGATGAAGCTTTACACGCCGCGCGAACTGCGCGACTGCTTTATGCGCGGTTTCGTCCGCAACGGAACGCCCGTCTATCTGAACGACGTCCAATATTACGGACGCGACTTCTGGGAGCAAGTTAATCAAAACCCGACGCCCGCGTATTTCGTCGTCCCGGAACGAACGCAAAGCCCCGTTCTCCTCTATCTTCTCGTTGGATTTGTTCTTTCGGTCGTCGTTGTGACGACGCTTATCCTGATTCTAGGAAGAGAAACCAGCGTTCCCCCCGCGCCCGAAACGCCCCCCGGCGTCGTGGAATCCGAGCCGCCGGAGTCCGAAACGTCGGAATCTGAAGCGACGGAATCCGAACCGACGAAGCCCGAACCAACGGAGTCCGAAACGACGGAGCCCGAACGGACGGAACACGAACCGACGGAGTCCGAAGCGACAAAGCCCGAGCCGACGGAATCCGAACCGACGAAGCCCGAACCGACGAAGCCCGAACCGACGGAGTCCGAAGCGACGGAGTCCGAACCGACGGAGTCCGAACCGACGGAGTCCGAACCGACGGAGTCCGAACCGACGGAGTCCGAAGCGACGGAGTCCGAAGCGACAAAGCCCGAACCGACGGAATCTGAAGCGTCAAATCCCGAACCGACGGAACCCGAACCAGCTAAGCCTGAACCAACAAAGTCCGAGCCGCCGAAACCTGAAGCGACGGAGTCTGAACCAACGGAGTCCGAATCGACTAAGCCTGAACCAACCGAGTCCGAAGCGGCGGAGCCTGAACCAACGACGCCCGAGTCGGCGACCGATCCTTTTTACGGTCAGTGGCTCGACGCGCCCTTCGACCCGAACATGACGAAGATTCCTTCGCAATTTCGCGGACATAACTTCCTCGCGGTGCGCAACGCGTTGCTACGACCTGAATTCCAGCTTCCGGAACGCGGCGTCGACGAGTCGGACGACGATTACGGCGCGCGAGTCGGCGCGGCGGAATTTCGCGCGGAAAAGACGCCCCTGTTCGGGACCGTGACGCCCTCTTCTCGACTCGCCTTTGTCGTTCCGAATCTCGCGATGGTTCGCGCCGAGCCGCGGCGATATCGCGATTCGGAGTATGTGACGACTCAATACGCGACGGCGACCAAGACGCTCACCGTCTCAAAGTCGCTTGGGATCTTTAGCGTCTCGTTTTTCGACGGACGTTATATCGCGCCGTTCCTTCTTTCCGGCGGATCCTACGGGCTAGCGCTCGAATCGCCGTCTGAATTTGGGTTCCGCTGGGCGAACTCCGATTCGTATCATTGGAAGGTTGTCGGGATTCCCGAGAGACGCTATGAAAGCATGAAGGACACGATCTGCGTCCTCTGCGTCGTGATCGTCGACTATCAGGGGCTGGGCGACGTCGGGCTGCTCGGCGCTTCGGGGAACTACGCGCTCTATAGCCGCGAGGTCGAGTTCTGGCTCTATGATTCCGCGTCGGGCGAGATTCTCGGAAAATTCTCGTTTGACGACACGCTCGAAGAAACGCCCCACGAATACCGCTTTGGCCGCCTCTCGTCCGGCGTTGTCGCGAGGAAGATTGACAAACGTTCGGCCGTTGGTTCCCCGAATCG
>CAMZHY010000237.1 GCA_947307005.1 uncultured Planctomycetaceae bacterium | reverse complement strand
GGAAGTCTTATTGAGTTGAGCAGGCTATACCGAAGACCGTATAACTTGTCCCCGAAATATCGGACGCGGACGTCCAATCGGATGCGCCCGTCGGCTTATAGTAAACCGTGTAGCCCGACGCGTTTTCGATGGGATCCCAGTCAACCGTCGCCAAATTAACGCCCGGCGTTACGGTAATCGTCGGAGCAGGCGTGATTTTAGTCGGCTCAGGAATGTCGGGGATGTACTCGTAAGCGCCGAGGTCGACGCTGGCGCCGAAGACGCGGGAAACGCCCGCAAGGTCGGTCGTCACGCCAAGCGGGACATAGTTGGTATTGCCCGTGTCGATCGCAACGCTGTCGTCCGCGAGGGTATAGTCGCCGACCGCCGCGTCGCTAAAGAGCGACTGCGAGGGGTTGTAGACGTACGCGTTGGTTTGCTCCTCCCAACCGGTGAAGGAAGAGAGAACGTAGAAGCCGTTCGCGACGGCGTTCGAGCCGGTCAACCTAACGTCGACGCCGTTCCGCGCGGCGTTGCCCGCGATGATCGTATTGTAGGCGGAAAGAACCGCGTCGGAATCCAAACTGACGCCGCTTCCGGCGTTGCCCGCGACCGTGCAGTTGTAGAGATCGGCGTATCCGTAGAGTTCCACGCCCGCGCCGCCGGCCGTCGCGTTATCGGCGAAGAGACTGTTGATCGCCGTCAGCGCGCCGTTCGACGACACGATAACGCCGGAGTCCGCGTTGTCCTTAACGACCGTATTCGTCAACGTCGCTTCGTTGTCGCCGACGTAAACGCCCGCGCTCGAGTTGCCGACGACGACGCAATCCGTCAACGAAATTCGACCGGACAGTCCGTAAACGGAGATCCCGTCGTTACTTGCAAAGACGCAGTCGGTAAAGGAGGACGGACGGTTCGTCTGGAAGGAGACGACGCCGAGGCCGACGTTGCCGACGAAGGACGTCGATCGCGCCGTGAGCGTCGCGCCCGTCTTGACGGCGATCGCGCCGCCGTAGGATTCGCCGCCGTTCGCGTCGTTGACGCTGAAGACGCAGTCTTCAACGGTAAGAGCGCCGCTGTTCCAGATCGCGCCGCCGCCCGTCGAAGAATACCCCTTCGTGAACTCGATCCCCTTGACCAGCAGCGACTTGCCCGCGACAAGGTTCAGAATGCCGACGGCGTCTTCGCCGCTGACCTTCAGTCCAGGGGTCTGCGCGTTATCGTCGTAAAGGTTCGACGCGTCGATCGTGAGCGACTTGTTGACGTAGAGCTGACCGCGGCTCGGATCGAGTTTGATCGTCTTGCCCTGGAGGTCGGAGATAAACGTGACCGTGTCGCCGACGACGGAGTATTTGGAAACCGCCTCGCGCAGAGAAATCAGATTGTCGTAAGCGTTGACGACGTCCAAATCCGTCGTAACAACCGTCGAAGGCGTTTCCGGCGTCGGAGGTTCCGGAGTCCATACGGGCAACGGTTCGGAATAGGTCGACGTATTGTCCGCCGTAACTCGGAATACGTACTGCGTCGCGCCAACCAATCCCGTAACCGTATAGGAGGAGTCGGAAATACCACTGACGGTTACGGCGGTGGAGTCGTCGGCGCCAGCGACGACATACTGCAACGTATAGGTGTTCGCGCCCGGAACCTCGTTCCAAGTCAAAGAGACCTCGGCCGATTCCGTTTCCGTATTCCACGACACATCGTGCGAGACGAACTGCGGCGCGCTCGGTTTGATGTTGCCGATGAAGATTGGAAACTTCTCGCCGGCGTGCCACGGGTGTTCCATATCGTCGACCCAGACGCCTTCGTTCGGCGCGTAACTCTCGATCCGCGCCCTAGAGAACGAATCGGTTCGTTCCGTATAGATGAAAGCGTCGATTCCCGTCTCGTACCGACGCATCGCTTCTTCAAACGTCTGCGCGTAACCAGTATACCCGCGAAGGGTTGATCGAGTAAAAGAATTTTCATAATGGTTCGTCGCCGAACCGCCGGCGAAATGCGCGGATCCTGTGTAGAGGTCCGAGAGTTCCCCCGTCGCCGGAACAAAGATATCGTCGAGGATTCCGCCCGCGTAACACTGAGTAAAAACGCTCGTCACATAACCTTGTTTGATCTGGAAGAGCGCGTCGCGAACCGTCGGTCCGGTGATTTTCTCGCGCCAACCGGCAAGATAATCGTCGGTGTTCGTCAGGTAGTCCGACGTCGGCACGTCTTTTGGATTTTCTGGTTTACCGACTCCGCTTCCATGGTCGTACGTCCAAAAGAACAGGTGTGAATCCACCGTCATGAGATCGGCAATCTCGGCGAGCGTCTCGGTCAATTCGGCGCCAGTCGCCGCGCGAATCGGCGAGCCAACCGAAGTCGCATAGCTCATATCGGCCTTTGTTAAACGATAGCTGTCGTAAGAATCGGTACTATTCATGTTTTGAGGCGACGTCGACGCGTCGCCGTCCGCGTAAAGAATATACATCTTTGTCGGATCGAGGGAGAAATCTTCTACTAGTTCAAAGTAGTAGTCTTTCAGCGTATCGTAGTACCTTACGTAATTTTGGCGCGCTTCGTAACCGCCGATGAAGAGCAACGCGTAATCGTTGACGCTCGGATTTGCGGAGACGGTGGGCGAAATGGGACGTATGAAATTCTGCGACGCGCCGTTGACGGAAACTCCCGCGGGAGTGTACATGCCGACGCTTTGCATCTCAATCGCAGTCGGGGGGATTCCCAACGTCGGAGCCGAGATTACCTGGTAGACAGACGTCTCCGGATTGACGTCGACGAAATCAATTCCGCCGAGCTGCGTCAACCCCTTGATCGCGTTGAACGTGAAGTCGACGTCGTTGGCCTTGATCTGCGTGCGATCCATTCCTCGCGTGAGGATTGAGATCGAGCCGCTCGTCTCATAAGCCACGTCGAGCGTAATCGAGACGCCGGAAAGATCAAGAACGTCGCCGGAATACTGTTCAGGCTCCAAGAGGATGACGTCGGCCATCGCGGTCGCGCGCGCTTCTTCGATCGCGTCGATCACTGCAGTCGCCGTCCAATCTTCCAGAATAACGATATTAACGTCGGACAAAGATTCAGGAAGCGTCAGGTCGTTATAGCGATCGCGCAATTCGCCGTATTCGGTCGTCGAAAGGAACGAAGCGTCCTTCGTCTTGACGGTTTGCGCCGAGGAATAGGTCGAACTCGACCAGAAGACGTTGTCGCCGACCGCCTTCACTCTCACATGATAAGACGCGTCGGACTCGAGACCGCCGAGGACGAGTCCCCTTTCCGACGCCGCGACGTTGATCGTCGAGTAAGAGTCCGCCGTTCTCTCTTTGTAGCTGACGATGTATCCCGTCGCGCGCGGATCGGCTTCCCACTCGACGTAGATCGAGTCGGACGAAATTCCTCGCGTCGAAACAACCGGCGTGGCGAGCTGAGTCTTCACGAAAGGCGTCGACGACGTCGTCAGCGTCGTTACGGGAGAAAACTCGGACGTCGAATCGTAAGTCGTAGCGTTGATTTTGATTTGATATTCGGTATTCGCAGAGAGTCCCGTAATACGCGCGTAAGAGGTCGGCGCGGTCACGATTTGCGATTTAAAATTCGTCGAACCGACGGGCGCCCACTCGACGCGGTATTCGATCGCGTTGGGCGTCGCGCCCCAATGGAGCAGAATGGAATCGTTCGAGACGTCGGTCACCGTGAAACGCGGCCAGTCGCCTTCCGTCGTCTGAACGCGGACGACGTCGGAATAAGAACTCTTGAAGTTCACGTCGTCGCCGATCGCCTTGACGCGAACGTCGTACCAAGTCGTCGGGTTGAGTCCGGGAATCGCGCGGCTGATATCCGTTCCGACGTTGAAGCTCGTCCATTCCGTCTCGCTCGCGAGCTTATAAGAGAGACTGTATCGCTCGGCGTTCTCAACGGCGTCCCAACTGACCGTCATCGAAGTTCCCGCGGCGACGACGTTCACTCTCGGCGGATCAAGCTGAATAAGATTCGCCGACGTCGTTGCGGAAACGATCGCGGAGTAGACGCTCTTGTAGTCGACGCCGTCGCCGATCGCCTTGAGGCGAACGTCGTAGCCGGTGTTCTGCGTCAGTCCGGTAATCGTATAGCTCGTGTTCGTTCCGACGTTCACGTTCGTCCAGGTCGTCTCGTTCGCAAGCTTGTAAGAAAGACTGTATCGCTCGGCGTTATCGACGGCTTCCCAAGAAACGGATATCGTCGTCGCCGTTTGACCGTCGACGGTCACAACCGGCGTGTCGAGCGGCGCGGCGGTCGCGCTCGTCTGGGCGCGGACGATCGGGGAGTAAACGCTCTTATAGACGACGCCGTCGGCGATCGCCTTGACGCGAACGTCGTACTCGATTCCCTTTTCAAGTCCGGTTATCGTATAGCTCGTATCCGTTCCGACGTTGACGTTCTTCCAAGTCGTCTCGCTCGCGAGCTTATAAGAAAAGCTGTATCGCTCGGCGTTCGCGACGGCGTCCCAGTTGACCGTGATCGTCGACGTCGTCGCGCCCGCGATCGTTAGAACAGGCGTCGCAAGGGGCGTAAGGGACGCGTCCGTCGAGGCGGTCAAGACAGTGGAATAGACGCTCTTGTAGGTCTCGCCGTCGCCGATCGCTTTGACGCGAAGATCGTAGCTCGTGTTGTTGTCGAGTCCGGTAACCGTGTAGCTCGTGTTCGTCCCGACGTTCTTGTTCGTCCACGTCGTTTCGCTTGAGAGTTTGTAGCCAAAGCTGTATCGCTCGGCGTTGTCGACGGCGCCCCAGTTGACGGTGATCGTCGTCCCCGTTCTGCCCGCGAACGAAAGAGTCGGCGTCGCAAGCGGCATGGGAGTCTCGGACGGATCGGGCGTCGCGTTTGTCGTCTCGCTAATAATCGAAGAATAGACGCTCTTGTAGTTCACGCCGTCGCCGATCGCCTTGAGACGAAGGTCGTAGCTCGTGTCAAGCGCAAGTCCGCTGATCGTGTAGCTCGTGTTCGTCCCGACGTTCTTGTTCGTCCACGTCGTCGAGTTCGAGGGCTTGTAAGAGAGGCTATATCGCTCGGCGTTCGGAACGGCGTTCCATGAAACGGCGATCGTCAGTCCCGTCTTGCCTTCGACGGTCAGCGTCGGCGTCGCGAGGGGCGTCGGGGTCGCGCCGACGGGCGCGGGCGCGGTAACCGTCAGATATTCGGGCGCGGAGGGCGCGTCGTCGAGCATCGCGGCGGAAAGATCGAGAACGTCGTCGGGCGTCGCGACGCGAGACTCGTAGACGGCGAGCGCGCCGGGCGCCAACAGTTCGCTTCCGGGCGCGACGCTAAGAAGTTCGCGAGACTCGAGACCTTCGAGCCGCAGCGCGCGCGTTCGCGCCCGCTCCGCGTTGAGATTGCGTTCGTTTCGAGACGTCGATTTGACAAACGCGCCGACAAGAGATAACTTCTTCATTAATGATTCCTTCGAATGTTGCCTTATTGAGACTAACATCTCCGTCCGAATAACGAACTCGCGTCAAAGATCGGACGAAGCCCGCGCTTTATCGCTCCGACGCCAAGACTCGCGCCCCCCTTCGAATGGAGAAACGGAGCCGTCTTAGTTGATTTCGGAAAGCGAACGCGCGACCAACCGCTGCGAGCCTTTCGATTTTATCCTAGCCCGAACCGTTCGAACGTCAAAAAGAATATAAGGTTAAAAACAACGACTTTCGAAGCGGGCGGACGTCGGCGACAGAAAAGAACGAACAGTCGAGAGACCGACGTTCCATCCTCGTCGCGTTTCAAAAGACTCCTACATTTTTATGCTATCACAAGAAAAGCGCTTTGCAAGACTTTAAATTGCAATTTGTTAAAAACAAGAAAATAAAGATTTTTTTTAAAGTCGAGTTTGTTCGCTTGATAGAAAACAGCCATGAGAAATACCGTTCGATCGGGCGGCCTTTTCGGGCGTCTCTCTCCTCTTCAAATTAGCGCGGCGATGGGAAACAGTTCCTATCCCGCCGCCGACAAGAAAAAAAAGAAGGCCGGAACAGCGGCGCGGGCGAGACCGCGCGGTTCCAGCCGCTTTCATGATCAAATTGAATAAAGTCAAGCCGCCCAACGATCCGACGCGCGCGGCGCCGACGGCAAGCGTTGATCGCTCAGATTGTCCGAACAAACCGAATCAGGCGTCCGCGCCAACGAGCGCGGACCTGTAGTTTT
>CAMZHY010000236.1 GCA_947307005.1 uncultured Planctomycetaceae bacterium | reverse complement strand
TGCCTCTGTCTGTCGTCGAAGAACTTGCGAAAACAGTCAGATAATAATCGCCGCCGTCGCGGCGACCGCCGAAGACGCTCTTGTCCGCCCGTCTTCCCCCCGACGACCGTTAAGGAATAATGAAAAATCATGCGCTTTAAAACCGCGACGTTAGGTTGCAAAGTCAATCAGTATGAAACAGAGTGGCTCCGTTCCGCGTTTCTGCTCAACGGGTGGGAAGACGCCGACGATCCAAACGCCAAGATTCCCGACGACGACGTCGATCTCGTTCTCGTCAACACGTGTTCCGTCACGGCGGAGAGCGACGCGAAGAGTCGCAAGTTGATCGCGCGCTTTGCGAAAACGCATCCGAACGCCGAGATCGTCGTCGTCGGGTGCTACGCGGCGTCGGATCCCGACCGCGTCGCGGCGCTCCCGAACGTCGTTCAAGTCGTCCCCGATAAACGTCGGCTGCCCGATTTTTTGCGCGAACGCGGGCTGGAACATATTCCCCGAGGCGTGGGGCGTCTGGCGGAGCGTCAACGCGCTTACGTTAAAATCCAGGACGGCTGCCGGGTCGGCTGCGCGTACTGCGTGATTCCAAGGACGCGCCCTTATCTTGAAAGCCGCCGCCCCGACGATATTCTCGACGAAGCGCGAACCCTCTCCGCCAACGGCTACCGTGAAATCGTCCTTACGGGAATACATCTAGGTCATTACGGCCTCGACCTCTATCCTCCGACGAGCCAAGAGATTGACGACGCTCGCAACGGCGGATTCGAGCCGGGGTCGCGCCCCATGTCCCTCGGACAATACCTCGCGCGTCAAGAGGCGGTTCCCGAGGATCGACGCTTTGGTCTTGCGGAACTCCTTGACAAACTCGCGGCGCTCGACCTTCCGCAAATGCGCTATCGTCTCGGAAGTCTCGAAGCGGTCGAGGTTTCTGAGAAAATGCTGCGCGTCGTCGCCAACGCGCCGTCGACAATCTGCCCGCACTTTCATCTTTCCATGCAAAGCGGCGACGACGACGTTCTTCGCGCCATGCGTCGACGCTGGCCGAGCGGCGCGTACATCGACAAATGCCGCGAGATTTACGAGCTTATCCCCGACGCGGCGATTACGACCGACGTGATCGTCGGGTTTCCCGGCGAAACGGAACGTCAGTTTGAAAGGACGCTCGAGGTCGTCCGCGAAGTCGGCTTCGCAAGAGTTCACGCGTTTCGATTCAGCGCCCGACCCGGAACGCTGGCGGCGCGAATGGACAATCAAATCGCGCCCGAAGTTAAGAAAGAGCGCGCGGCGCGACTCGGCGAGGTCGCCCGCGAGGAGCGACGAAAATTCGCCCAACGATTCGTCGGACGCGAAGCGCGCGTCGTGATTGAAGACGTCGAACGCGCCGCGCTCGCGCCGCCCGTCGCGCGCGGAACGACGGACCGATACTTTGAAGTCGTTATCAAGGGCAAGGATCGCGAGATCGTCAATTGCGGCGACGTGGCGACGGTCCGCCTCGTCGGACTCGACGGCGACGTCTTCTCCGGCGAGCTTGTCTAGAATAGAACGTCGGTCTCGAAAACGCGAAAAACGGAAAGGCGCGATCGGCGGGTTGAACCGATCGCGCCCTTTTGACGCGGAATAGTTGGGACGGCCGATCGTTATCCGCCCAATCCGCGCCTAGAGACTCTCGACGACGTTGCCGAAGATTCCGCAGTTGCGCAGCTTCTCGATCGCCTTCGCTTCGATTTGACGGACGCGCTCGCGGGTCACGCCGAGCAGTCTGCCGATCTCCTCGAGCGTGTAGTCGTAGCCGTTGTGAAGTCCGTAACGAAGCGAGATGACTTCGCGTTCGCGAGGCGGCAGCTTCTTGAGCGCCTGTTTAATCAAACGGCGCAGATATTCGCGATCCGCGTCCGCGTCCGGACGCGCCGCTTTACGATCGGGGACGACGTCGACGATGCTGCCGCCGTCGTCCGTCTCGCTGAAAGGTTGCGTGAGGCTGACGAGAGGACTGCCGGCGCGCAGCGCGAGCGAGACGTCTTTAACGCTCATGTCGGCTCGTTTGGCGATCTCTTCAACGGTGAGTTCGCGACCGGTGCGACTCGCTTCTTCCCGCTGAATATTGCGAATCTTCGCGAGATTTTCGTTCATGTGCATCGGAACGTGAATCGGATTGGTGTGTTCCGAAAGCGCGCGAGAGATCGCCTGACGAATCCAGTGCGTCGCGTAAGTAGAGAATTTGTTGCCCTGTCGCCACTCGAATTTTTCGACGGCGTGCATGACGCCGAGGTTTCCTTCTTGGATCAATTCTTGGAAACCGAGTCCGCGTCCCTTGTAGCGTTTGGCGATGGAGACGACGAGTCGGAGATTGTGCTTCGTCAAGAGATTGCACGCCTCTTCATAGTCGTAGCTGAATCGTTTGATTCTTTCGAGGCGCTTTTCAAAGATTTCCGGGGCCTCGCAAATGAGAAGTCGCAATTCTTCCATTTCCGCGGCGCGCTTTTGGCGACGTTCGATCGAACGATCTTGGAAAGCGACCCCCGCCATTTCGCGCGCGAGATCGTCGATACGATTGGAAACGTCCTGCATTCTGTGGAGCGCGTCGCGGAGATGATCGAGCTTCCAACGGAATTCTTCAAGAATCGCCGCCGCATGGCGACGCGCGGCGGCCGCGCGCCCGTTCAGGCGATTTTTCTCTTGGATCAGCTCTTCTTTCCGCGCCGGGGACGCGACGTCCTCCAGTTCGCTGAGAATCGCGCGTTGACGGTAATCGATTTCCTCGATCAGGTCGAGAGTCGCGTGGAGCGTTCTCAGGTGCGTCGGGGTCATGCGGAGAATCTCGTCAACCCTCGCTTCGCGTTTTTTCGGAGTCGACTCGAAGGTTCGGTCGAAAGCGGCGTCGCCCTTCAAGAAGGAGTCGAGAATACGGACGAAGTGGCGAATGGCGACGGGGGACTCGAAGAGAACGCGCTGGTAATGACGCCGTTTGACGTCGATGCATTTCGCAATGGCGAGTTCGCGTTCGGCGCTGAGGACGGGCATGCGGCTCAACTCGCGCATGTAGGAACGGAGCGGATCGACGCCGTGAGGATCGTTTCCGAGCTCGTCCCCGGACTCATAGTCGTCTTCGACGTCGATTTCGCAAACTTCGGCGAACTCGTCGCCGTATTCTTCGTCCAAACCGTCGAAGAGCGCGCCTTCTTCTTCTTCGTACTCCTCTTCATTTTCGAGGTCGTCGACGAATCCCGCCGCTCGGCGCGCGAGCGCGCGCTTAAATTCGTTAGAAGCTTTTTCGTCGAGTTCACGGGGAACGTTGACTTGGAGTTTGCCGCATTGGGTGACGCCGTCGCGACGCGAAACCAAGTTTGAAAACAACGACATGCCGTCGTTTTTCCGGGAATTTTTCACAGGGTTCTCCTTATTGACGACGCGCTGGGGTTCGCCTGAAACGGGGTCGTTCAAGGCGGTCGACGCGCCGACGTACGAGTTGGGAGGGAAAAGCTCGATCGTGTGAAGATCGGGCCGCCAAGGGGGTTGGGGTTGCGTTAAAACGAACGAACTCGCGCCTTATTGGGTTTTACGCGCGAACTCGCGCGATTTAGCGCGTTGTTCGATTTTTTTTCCGATTTTATTCCGGACTCTCGCCGATGGGTTGGTCGGCTTCGGAGTCGTTCCGCTCGGAGGTCTTTCGCTGCATTTTCAGTCGCTCTTGTCGCAAATCCAAAAGCGCCTGCAATCGCTCTTTCGGCGTGGCGTCCTTTTCGCGCAACGCGCCGATCTTTTTCGGAATCTCGCGTTCGAACTGGGCGCGTTCGAAGCCCGCGACGATTTCGTCCAAAAGCGCCGCTCTGCGTTCCGGATCTCTCGCGACCTCGGGAAGTCCCTTTTCGACGGCGGATTCGTCTAACTCGATGAGGAACGATTTCATCCTATCGTCCTCGTAACGCAGCATGACGCTTTCGAAACTGGGGTCTTCGCCGCGCTCAAGGGAGTCGCGCGCAAGGAGGTCGATCTGGCGCGCGATCGGGGAACGCAGCGCTTCTCCGTCGATCTTTGCGACGAGGTTTTTAAAAACGCTGGGATCGGTCAGCCAGAATTCGAGGTACTCGCGTTCAAGCGCGCTGGGCATGAAACGGCGGTCGCCCCATAGGCTCGATTCAAAGGGGGGAAACAGCGAGCGAAGCTGCTCGTCCGTCTCGCCGTCCGGTCCCGCGACGGGATAGCACCAGTCCTTACGGAAAAGCGCGATCCTGTTCTCTAACGACGCCTGCTCGGCGTCTTGCGGCTCCGCGTCGCGCAGTCGCGCCGCGTAACGCGCTTCGCGTTCTTCGGCGCGTTCCGCGTTGGAACGCGCTTGGGCGCGTTTTTCCTGAAGCTGGCGCCGAATTTCCTCTTCGCTTACGCGGAATCGCGTCGCTAACCGTTGAAGCGTTTTGACGACGCGAATGCGCGCCGAATCGTCGGTCGTCTGACGGTCGATGGGCGCGAGCGCGACGATTTCGAGGAGCGAATCGAGCGCTCTTGCGGATCCGACGAGGTCGTCGTCAAGGTCGATTCCCGCCGTCGCCGCGTTAAACGCGTGGTCGAGCGCGTCGATCGACTCGTTCTTGAGCAGCTGACGAAAGGGCTCGGCGCCGTGTTTGAGCAGGAACTCGCAGGGATCGTCGTTGTCGGGGAGCGTGAGAACGCGCATGTCGGCGCCTTGCTCCACAAAAAAGCGCAAAACCTCTTTCGCGCGCTTTTGGCCCGCTTCGTCGCCGTCGAGGAGCAGCGTCGTTTTCGACGCGAATCGCTTGAGAATCTTCACGTGTTCCGCGCCGAGCGCCGTGCCGAGAACCGCCACGACGTTCTCAAAGCCAAACTGCGACGTTATAATGCAGTCCGTATAGCCCTCCGTGACGACGACCGAGTTCGACACGCGGATCGCCTGACGCGCTAGGTCGAGACCGTACAGCATCTTCGATTTGTGAAAGATCGGCGTTTCCGGCGAGTTCACGTACTTCGCGTCGCTCTTGAGCGTCGTGTTCGGAAGGAGACGACCGCCGAAGGCGACGACGCGATCCTGGACGTCGCGAATCGGAAAGATCAGTCTGCCGCGAAATCGATCGTAATAACGACGACGTTCCGCGTCGGTCAGTTTCGGCGTCGACGCGTACTGGGGGCGCGCTTTGGCGCGTCCGTGTTCGTCGAGTTCTTCGCGATACGCGAGAACCCCCGCCGTCTCCAGCGCCCTGACGCGGTTGCGGTCGCCGCCGATCCAGTTGAGAACCGCGTCGTAGTCCATCGGCGCGTACCCTATCTGATAGCGCTCCGACGACTGGTCCGATATTCCGCGTTCGCGAACGTAGCGTCGCGCCTCTTCCGCCTCCGGCGAATGCAGGAACGCGTCGCGGTATTTGCCCGAAAGCCATTCCATCGCGCGATAAAGAGACGTCTTCGTAATCTCTTTCGGCGCGTAACCTTGGATCGCGGGAGCGGCGCCGTCGACGTTTCCTCCTTGCTCTAAGGGCAGTCTCGGCGCGGGCGCGCCGCCGACGCGAGGCTTGGGCTTCCTGAGTTCGATTCCCGCCATCTCGGCCAGAATCTGCATCGATTCCTTGAAATCGACGTTCTCAATCCGCATGATAAAAGAGAAAACGTCGCCGCCAATATTGCAGACCCAGCATTTAAAGGTCTGACGCGCCATGTTGACTTGAAGGCTGGGACGCTTGTCGTCGTGCCACGGACATTTGCCGACGTAATTGGCGCCCTGACGGCGCAACGACACGTAACGTCCGACGAGGTCGACGATATCAATCGCGTCGCGAATCTCTTCGCGTTGATCGAATTCGCCGCCGAACCCCGCCATGATTTCTCTCTCCCGGCAAATTTCGTAAATAATTTTTTAAGACGTTCGCGAAGGCGTCCTTGATCGCGTGTAAAACCCGTCTGACTCGGAGAAATACGCGGTAAAAAGCGTTTCGCTTTCAATCGGCGCGTTTCTCGGGACTATCGGATTATAGAAAATGACGCGCTGAGGTCAATATCGATTTTTTCGGACTTTTTTAGCGGCGGCTCTGCTCTTAGTGTGGTTTCCTATCTTTGCTATGTTTGCCGTTTTTACTTTTTTCTTTTCCTTTGACTTTCTGAAAAAAAACTAGCGCTTTTCTGAATCAATTTACATAAACGACGGCGATAGAAAGAGTAAAATTGTCGTCCAAA
>CAMZHY010000235.1 GCA_947307005.1 uncultured Planctomycetaceae bacterium | reverse complement strand
GATTCCGTCGTCGCCGGTTCGACGGTTTGCGGCTCGACGTCTTGGGGTTCGTCCGTTTCTTCTTCTAGAGTTTCGGACTCGTTTTCGACGGGTTCGGAAGCTTCTTCAACTTCCTCTGTTTGCGCTTCGTCGGTCTCGGATTCCGTCGTCGCCGGTTCGACGGTTTGCGGCTCGACGTCTTGGGGTTCGTCCGAATCCCCCGACGGCGTCTCGGGGGATATCATGTTTTGAAGCGCGTCGTAACGTTCGTCTTTGTCTCTATTTGTTTCCTCGAGTTCGCTAGAATGGTCGTTGGGAGTGCAGGGCGCGTCCTGAAGATATTCGAGCGCATGACGCTCGCTTTCCTTTTCGGAGAAGGACGTCTTTTCAATCGTCTGCGCGTCGCTAGGACTCAAGGCGGTTTCGGAAGGCGCTTCGTTTTGCGATTCTTCGAGGCGTTCGTCTTTGTCGAGGACGGAGTCTTCGGACTCGTTTCCGAGGTATTCGTTGACAAGACTTGAATCCGTAGCGTCAGACCCTCGCCGTTCTTCGTCGTCGGAAGGAGGTTCCGCGTTGATTTCGTAGCGTTGGACTTCTTGATCTTTTTCGAATGATTCTTCTTCTACTCGAGAAATTTCCGATCCGCCCGTCTCTATTTCGTAGCGTTCGTCGCTCTCGTCAACGGCTGGAAACTCGTCCTTTTGTTCTTCGTCGCCTAGCGTTTCACCGTCTGGAACGCGGCTTTCCGAGTCCGCCGCGTCGGGGAAAACTTCGGCGAGGTCTTCCCCGTCTACGGGGGCGTCGGAAGTTGGTTCGGACGAGAGACTTGAAGTATGAACCTCGTCGTTTTGCGGGGGCGCGGGGGCGAGTTCTTCGTCGTTGACGCGCTCGACGCGTCCGAGGTCGATGGGCGCGTCGACGGTCTCAATCGCGGCGTTTTCGACGACCGAATCGACGCGTTCGTCCACGTCCTTGACGTAAGGGGTCGGAGCGTATTCGGGTTCTTCTTCTTCGTTGCTGACGACGCTTTCGAGACGCTCGTCGTCCGCTTCGTTCGTCGTGTCGACGCGTTCCGAATAATCGTCGTCGAAGGGCGTCGCGACCGACTCTGCGATAGGCGCTTCCTCTTCGGCGGGTTCGGCGACGACTCCGAGCGCGCTTTCATCGTCGAAACATCCCTCGCGGAGCTGATAAGGCTGAGCGTAGAAGAACTCAAAACTCCAGTTATAGACGGACGTTTGTTCTTCAAGGCGACAATAGACGTCCTCGAGAGTCGCCTTGGCGCTGCAGTTGTCGACGCCGTCGGTGACGACGGCGACGACGACGCGTTCCGGGCGTTCCGATTCCGACATTCTTGCGAGGTCTGCGCCGAGCGTGTCGACCGCTTCGCAAAACGCGTCGTTAAACGCCGTCGCGCCGCGACATTCGTAACTTGCATTGAGAAGTTCTAGGTCGAAATCGTTAAGATCAACGTTGCACGAAACGCCCTTGATCTTTTCGGCAAAGAAATAGAAATCGACTTTGACTTGTCGCGACATGACGACGCGACGTTCTTTAAAGAACTCCGTTAGGGAATAAAGGACGTTGTCGCGAAGCGCCGCCATGGACGCGGATTCGTCTAAAATGACGCAGATATGAAGATAACCCTGTCTCATTTCCCCATTCCTTTCTTGCGCTTTCACAAGGAAACGCGCGCTTTGCGCGTTAGCGCATAACTTTTTCCCAAATTTTCTCTAATCTTACGGGCGAGACCTTAATCGACGTTCCTAATCTTTGCGCAAATAGGGAAACGCGATATTCTTCGATCGCCCATCGGAAGTTTTCTAGTTCTGGGTCGAAGACGCCGGCGTTTTCGGCGTCTTCTTCCGCTTTTTCGTATCTCGACCAATATTCGGCAAGTTCCTCCGTAAAGTCGGGATCCGTTTTTGAACCGCCGTTGAGGAATTTGTCGAAGCGAAGTGGAATCGCTTTCAAATAACGCGGATATTCGTTGAGCCACCGTTTCGGGGTTGTGAGGTAAAACCTCGGCGCGACGAGTCGGGCGATCTGCGCGGAACAATCCCTTGCGACGGAATCCGCCGGACCGTTGCGGAATCGTTCGATCGCCAGTCCCGCTTCCTGATACGCCTCGAGGAAACGACTCGTCCATCCGACGAGTTCCTGAACGGCGAGTCCGAAGCGTTTGCGCCCTCTTTCCGAGAGCGCGTCGAACTCGTCTTTCGTCGTCGGGAGCGGCGTCGACTCGAGGTCGAGCGCCCATGCGGCGACGAGTTCGGCGACGGCGGCGTCAAAATTGAAGTCGGGAATCATGGAGGCGTAGACGCGCAGTCGGTCGGCGTCGGGAAACCAACGCGCCTGAGTCTTGAGGTCGCGCATATTGTCGAGCGCGAAAAGACGCTGGACGCCGAGTCGAGCGGAGCGCCGCGCCTTGTCGGGCGAATCGAAAAGGCGCAGCGCGACCGACCCGTTTGCGTCGGCTACGCGCGCGTACTCTTCCGGAAGGAACCGCGGGTCGCACAGCGCGGGAAACGCCGAGACGACAAGTTCCCCGCGCCTGAGCGAAATCGAATCCGGGAGCGTTCCGAAGTCCCATTTGGTCAGCCCGTCGCGGTTCCACTGAGGATCGACGACCGCGCCGATTGAACGATTCATCTCGACGCCGAGTTCCTTACGCAGCTCGTCCGGACGCCGCCCCTCGGCGAGAAGCTTGCCCGTCTCGTCGACGACGCGAACGTTGAACTGCAATTCTCGCGGGACGCGATCGTAATCGAAATCTTCCGGCGTGACGTTTCGCGCGGACCGTCGACTCGCTTCGCGCGCGAGAAGCGCCTCCAGCTCGCCCTCCCCGAAGGGAATCGTCCTGACGATTTCACGCGCCGTTTCCGGAATCGGCGTGAGTTCGCGTCTAATTTCCTTGGGAAGCGTCCTTAGGAGCGCGACGACGCGCTGCTCTAAGAGACCGGGGACGAGCCATCCAATTTTTCGCGAGTCGAGTCGCCGCAATCCTTCGATCGGCGCGACGATCGAGACGCCGTCGTCCTCCTCGCCCGGATTGAAGCGGTATTCGAGAGGGAAGCGTTCGGAGTCGAACGCGATTTCATCCGGAAAGCTTTCGATCGTTTTTTCGTCGAGGTCGTCCGCGGCGCAGAAGTCGGTTAGGGTTGCGAAAAGAGCGCGCCGCTCGTCGGACGAAGCGGTCTTATGCCATTTTTTCAGCGAGACCGCGTCGTAGACGTCGGCGGGAATCCGCTTGTCGTAAAAATCGTAAATCGCGTCCTGCGTCTTGACGAAGTCGTAACGACGCAGTTTATCCGCGAGGCTCTTCGCTTCCTCTTCCACTTTGCCGTTATGCTCGAAAAACGGGAGCGAACAGTCGAACTCGCGATTGACGAGAGCCTCGTAAATAAAGATCTGACGCGATCGTTCCGGATCGATGGGACCGTAGTTAATCCTCCGGCGCGGGACGATCGTCAGTCCGTAAAGCGACGCGCGCTCGTACGCGTGAACGCAGCCGGTCTCGCGGTTCCAGAACGGATCGCGCCGCTCGCGTTTAAGGAGCCGCTCGCCGAGTTCCTCGATCCACGCGGGCGAAATCTTCGCCGCCGTCCGCAGATACGGTCGCGACGTTTCAAGACGCTCCGCGCCGACGACCCACGCCGGTTTCTTCTTAAGCCCCGACCCCGGCCACAAAAAGAACTTGCTCGAGTTCGTCGCGGAATACTCCGATCCGACTTCCGATTTCCGCGCGACTCCATAGAGAAGCCCCGTAAGAATCGCGCGGTGAATCGCGTCGTAATCGTTTTTTCGCGGCGACGACTTCAGATTAAGACCGCGCAGCATCTGGAGCAGCTGGACGTATATGTCGGACCACTCCCTCATGCGGTTGAAGGAGAGGAAATTTTCGCGGCACGCCTTTCTCAGTTGGCTTCTCGTCGTCTTCTCTTTGAGCTCCTGCCAGAAATCCCAAAGTTTGAGATACGACATGAAGTCCGAATTTTCGTCGAGGAACCGCTCGTGCTTGAGGTCGGCGGTTTCTTGTTTTTCTCGCGGTCTTTCGCGCGGGTCTTGGATTTCAAGCGCGGCGGCGATCGGCAGGACGTCGCGCAGCGCGCCCTCTTCGTCGGCGGCGAGGATCATGCGCCCGCTGCGCGGATCGACGGGGAGTCGGCTCAAGGTTCGTCCGACGTCGGTGAGTTCGCGTTTATCGTCGATGGCGCCGAGTTCGAAGAGCGTTCGGTATCCGTCCTCGATCGCGGCGTGGCGCGGCGGGTCGACGAAAGGAAATTTTTCGACGTCGCCGAGTCGGAGCGCCTTCGTCTGAAGGATGACGGACGCGAGATTCGATCGAAGAATTTCCGGCGTCGCGTACTTAGGACGGTTTAAGAGGTCTCGTTCGCTATAGAGGCGGATGCAGACGCCCGGCCCGACGCGTCCGCAGCGTCCGGCGCGCTGGTCGGCGCTCGCCTGCGAGATCGGCTCGATTGGCAGCCTTTGCGTCATTGACCGGGAAGAATAACGGCTGATTCGCGCCGTTCCGGAGTCGATCACGTACCGGATTCCAGGAACGGTTAACGACGATTCCGCGACGTTCGTGGCGACGACGATCTTTCGATGCGAGACTTTGCCGAAAATCTTCTGTTGCTCTTCCGCCGGGAGTCTGGCGTAAAGGGGTAGGACGACCGTTTTTCTCGCCGCGTCGTCTCCGGGGAGACGCAGCCCTTTGAGGAGTTTCGCGGTCTCAAAAATATCGCGTTCCGTCGGCATGAAGACGAGCATGTCGCCGCGTCCGCGTCTCGCAAGTTCGACGACGGCGTCGACGAGCGTCGCTTCGAACGCGTCTTCGTCGTCTAGGTCGCGGGGTTTCCCGTTCGATTTGAGGAGTTCGTCGGCGGTTCCGTTCGCCTCTTCGCGGCGTAATTTAAGTTCGTCGACGGGGCGGTATAAGATTTCGATGGGGTAGGTTCTTCCCGCGACTTCGACGATCGGCGCGGGACCTTTCGCGTCGGCGAAATGCTCGGCGAAGCGTTTCGCGTCGATCGTCGCGGACGTGACGATGAGCTTGAGGTCGCGGCGCCGTCGCAAAACGCGTTTCAACATTCCGAGGAGAAAATCGATATTGAGCGAGCGTTCGTGGGCTTCGTCGAGGATGATGACCTCGTAGCGACCGAAGTTGCGGTCCGTCTGCGTTTCCGCGAGCAGAATCCCGTCGGTCATGAGCTTGACGAACGTGTTCTCCGACGTTTCGTCCGTGAAACGAATCTTGTAGCCGACGCCTTGACCGAGGGGAACGCGGAGTTCTTCGGCGACGCGCTGCGCGATCGATCGCGCGGCGATGCGTCTTGGCTGAGTGCAGCCGATCACGCCCCTCGCGCCGAGCCCCAGTTCAAGGCATATCTTAGGGATCTGCGTCGATTTGCCGCTGCCCGTTTCCCCGCAGACGACGACGACCTGATTATCGCGAATGAGTTTCTTAATCTCCTCGCGGCGTTCGACGACGGGAAGCTCCGCGTCGTACGTAATCTTGGGGATCGCCAGACGGCGTTTCTCGACTTTCTCGATCGACGCGTCGCAATCTTCCATGAGCGCCTGAAGCCGCCGTTCCCAGTCGTCGAAAGAGACGCGCTGGCGTCGCGTCGTCGCCTTGTCGGGCGCGCCGCGCTTTTCCGTCTTTTCAACTTGAATTTCGTCTTTCGACTCCGCGTTCCGACGGACGAGCCGGTCAAATTCACGCTCCAAGCCCTCGAGGCGGCGTCGCAGCGGCTCGTAATCGACCGCGAGGACGCGCCAGAGCTTTTTCCTCGCCGCATGAATCGAGGAATCGGAGCGTGGAAATGACGAACGACGTGGAGTGTTCATTCGAGTTGAACGTATCGTAAAGACGGCGGACGGTGAAAGAGCGTCGCGCGCCGCTGGGATTATTGACGAATGGCGCCGTCGCCGTAAACGACGTATTTATAGCTTGTAAGCTCGTCGACGCCGCACGGGCCGCGGACGTGGAACTTATCCGTGCTGATTCCGATTTCGGCGCCGAGTCCGAACTGTCCTCCGTCGTGGAGACGCGTGCTCGCGTTGACCATGACGGCGGCGGAATCGACCGACGTCGCGAAGGCTCTGACCGTGTTCAGATCGCGCGAGATGATCGCGTCAGTGTGCCCGGAGCCGTGCTCGTTGATATGGTCGATCGCCTCTTCGAGGGAGTCGA
>CAMZHY010000234.1 GCA_947307005.1 uncultured Planctomycetaceae bacterium | reverse complement strand
CGCTACGGGCGATCCCGATCAATCAATCTACGGATGGCGCGGCGCTAATATCAATAATATCTTGAACTTTGAGAAAGACTTTCCAAGCGCGAAAGTTGTTCGACTTGAGCAAAATTACAGAAGCGTAAAGAGCGTGTTGCGCGTTGCAGACTGCCTTATCAAACACAACGTTTATCGCAAAGACAAAAACCTTTTCACGGAAAACGAAGAGGGCGTTCTTCCACGTCTCTTGGTCAATCAGGATCAGGTTGAAGAAGCTGAAACGATTGCGGCGGAAATTGCGGCGGAAATTGCAAGCGGCAAACGAAAACCTCAGGATTACGCTATCTTCTACCGCATGAACGCGCTTTCACGAAACTTAGAATACGCGCTCAAACGATACGGAGTCCCCTATCAATTAGTACGCGGTCTCGAATTCTTCAATCGAAAGGAAATCAAAGACGTCTGCTCGTATCTTCAACTGATTTATAACCCCAATGACGTCATCTCCTTTAAACGGGTCGTTAATCTCCCGTCTCGTGGAATCGGTCAAGTTTCGCTCGCGCGGCTTGAATGTTATGCGGAAGAACACAACGTTACGCTCCTTGAAGCCGCAAGGTCCGCCGCTTTGATTAACGGTCTTTCTACTAAGGTTCAGAAATCGCTCCTAAAATTCGCCTCGCTTATCGATCATGCGGCCGAATCGTTCGCCAAAGGCGACGATATGGAAGTTGTCGTAAGCATCCTTCTAGATAAAAGCAAATACTTCGATTATCTGAAAACGTCCTCCGCCAAAACGGAAGAAGACGAACAGCGAATTGACAACGTCCAAGAATTTCTCACAGAACTCCGTGAATTTGACAGAGATTTCGCTCAACTAGAACAAGAAACGCCTCGGGATCAATTCTTCGGTCAATCTCCTCGCGTTCGCGATAGACTTGGCACATTCCTCGAGCAGATTGCGCTCGTAAGCGACGTCGACGCGTGGAACGCAAATGACGCTCGCGTCTCGTTGATGACGCTCCATGCTGCCAAAGGTCTCGAATTTCCAGTCGTATACCTTGTCGCGCTCGAAGACGGCGTCCTTCCTCACGAACGTTCTAAAGACGTTAAACGACAACTTGAAGAAGAAAGACGACTTCTTTTCGTGGGCATAACCCGCGCAAAGGAAGAACTACGACTCTCACGAACTAGATATCGAGAGTTTCGCGGAAGCTATTCCCCTTCTGTTTCAAGTCGCTTTATTTTCGATTTTCCAGAAATCGGAATCGAACGTTATAGTTCTCTCGACTCATGGTTAGGAACTCTTCAAGAGGAAGCGGCGACCCGTTCCGACGGTCAAGTTGTCGTTCCAAAATTTTTCGAAAGAAAAGAAGGAGTCTCCCAACGGCGAGCGCTTTGGGAAAACAACTCGTCAAGTCTATTTATGGACGAAGCCAATTCTGGCGGCAAGCGTCTGTTTCCAGACGTTGCAAGACGACGAATCGCCCCCGCGGACTTCGCCGACGCTAACGAGTATGTCGATCCCGAACCGGAGAACAATTACTCCCAAGAAGTTCGCTATGACAACCGAGATATTGACGGGACGTCTGAAGAAGATAATCTTGACCTTGTTTTAGACGAGGATTCGCAGTCGGGCCCCGTCTTATATGCCGATTTCGACGACGACAATATCGTTGTTGATTTTGACGAAGCTCAGAATTCGCGTTTACGTTCTCCACTTAAACGCAACACGCGCGCTAGACGCCCTCCCAAGGAGATTATGCCTGGAGCGCTGTCCACTGCGTCAACCCTTGAAAACCTCTCCAACATGAAAGAACGTCGCGAGTCGATCGCTTCGCCTCCGCAATCGATTGTTGTTAATTCTTTTGTTCAGCACAAAAAATACGGAGTTGGGGTGGTCAAAGAAATCAAGGGACCGTCGTTTGACCGTATTGCCAAAATATCCTTTTTATCGGGAATTGGCGAATTGGAACTGCCGCTGAAAGACCCCGAACTCACTCTAGTCGCAATCGGACGCAGAGGAAAGTCCTCATAGTCTTCTCAATCCTTTAATCAAGACTCCAAAGCGCGTTTCGCTCTGGAGTCTCCTTTCTCTCACCAATCTGGTTTCTGACTTAGATATGACGCGACGTCAATCACAGGGGCGTTCGGGAATGTTTCATCTCGCGGGAAAAATGCCCTTGAACTTTTTTGTGAATTTATCTAGCATTTCGCGAGATATTTGGTCGCCCGCAATAAGGATTTCTCACGAAATCTGACCAAACGACGTAAGGATGCGACGTTGGGCGCGCAGGGCGACAGGCGCGTTATCCAATTAACGCGACTGAACTCTTTTTCAGAAGCGTTAATTGCTGACGTCAGACGTCAAGAGTACGGTTATGTTGAACAAAGAACAGACGAGATCCTCTCTCCGTTTTCGCCGGATTCCGAGTTCCGGCGCCAAACGCCCCGTCATGTTGCGAAATACGGCGTTTGCCGTAGCCGCGCTTGTGGCGGCAATTCTCAACGCGACGACAACGTCTGTCATGGCGCAAGTCGCGTCGCTGAATCAAGTTCAGCCCGCCGCGTCATCCGCCTATGGAGAATCCCTGCCCGCAGCGCCTAACAACCGTTCAAATTCTCGACCGGTTGAAGTCTTTAGCGCTGGTGAAACAACAGAAAACGCTCGGTGTGTTCAGAGAACTTTTCGCGTTCCTGAGAACCAAAACGCCGCGCTCATTGCGACTTTTCTCCTCAGACTCTTGCCAGAAAACCTCCGCGAACAAACCTCTTGTCGGTATAGTGAAGACGAGAATCTCGTCTATATGTACGGACCGGAACTTGCGATCGACTTCTCCGAAAATCTTTTGAACAATTTCAGCGAGACGCTCTTTGAGGCTTTCCTGACTACCGGCGAGTTCGTAAGCGTCGCGGGAGTCGCGCGACAGCGAAATATCCCGACGGTCGACCCCAAAAACGCGTCGTCAGTCGGTCAAGTCTACTACGACCCCAGCCGCAACGACAACGTTCGCGTCGCTTACGAAGCGCAGGGAGCGGTTATGCCTGACCGCCAAGAATATGCGGTGACTTTCGGCGCGGGGGACTCGCAGAAAAACACTCAAACAAATAACGTCGACAACGAATATAACCGTCCGACGTTTGAGTCTGTCCATCGTCAAAACTCAGCGACTAAGGAAGAAACTAATCGTTTCAGCGACGACGACGTCGTCGACGTCGCTTCTTATCGTTGCTCACCGACAGCATGCGATCGCGTCGCGCAACTTGTTCAACGTCGTTTTGCATCAAATCCGGAAGTAGCTTTCAGCGTCGATAGTCAACTCGGTACGATTATCGTTCACGCCTCCCGAAAAAACCAACGCGAAGTTAGAGAATTCCTGGCTCAGCTTCAAGTTTATCCATCTCAACCGTCCGCATATGGCGTAGATATGCGCGTCGCCCGCGGCGACGTCGTGCCAGTCGACGGCTATAGCTCTGAAGAATCGCCCGTCGCGCGTTCGCTAAATCAATTCTCAACCCCTTCGGCAAATCCCCAGACTTCGCGTTCGAGCGATGTTGAAAGCGCCCTTAACGATCTTTATACGCCGCAAAATAGGAAGGTGGAAGAACTGCAGGATTCGTTACTGCAACTCTTTGGCGAACGTCTTGTAAGAACGCAAAACTCCGCGACGGCTCCTTTCAGCCAGAGACAAATCACAACGTATCGATTTGTCGGACGCGTTCAAAACCCGGAGGAAGCTCAACTGTCCCAAGCGCGAATTTGCGAAGTCTCTATTGACGCGCTCCACAACAGAATCATGCTCCAAGGCGATTCTAAACTCTGTTCGCAGATGATTGTGCTTCTCCGCGCCATGGATCAACCTCCTCTTCGCAACGGTAATCTTAGGCGTTTTATTCCAATTAAGAACTGCGATCCCAATAAACTCCGGCAAATATTTGAATATGACACGAAGAAAAACGCCGAACGCAACGTCTCTCGCGTTAACTTGATGACGCCTTGTCGCATCGCCGACGAATTGCGAAGGAAAGACCTTCCTGCAATTCGCGAGTATTCCTCCGCTACGCCCGTCCTAGAACGTTTCAGCGAAGAAATTAACAGCGTCGTCTCCCATGGAGTTCATAATTCAGCCGTTTTGGCCTTCGAAACACCAGAAGTCGATCCTCTCGATGAAGCCTATACGGCCATCGGCGTGATTGGCGCGACAACGTCGCATAAAAGCGCAATTCGCCAAGTCGCGTATCAAGATGGAGATTTTGGCGACTTGGACGCTTTAAACTCGATCGGATCCGACCTAGATTCCTTCCGCGACGGACGAGGCGGCATCGGCGTAGTTCAAGACTTCTCGCCCACGGTTTTGCCCGATTTGGACGTCGTAATCATAGAAAATGCGACGGACGCGGAGTTTGAACGTATCAAGCAAATGATCAGTCAGATCGAGGAACTCTCCAAAATCGCGGAAATTCAAACGGAGATTTACAATCTCAAATATGTGGATTGCGCTATGCTCCACGGTGTCCTCACGACGCTTTATGAGGAGATGTTCACGACCAAACAGGGACGCGTCGTTTTTTACGCGTTGCAAAATCCCAACGCGCTGCTAGTCGCAGGTTGGGGACGCGCGTACGAAGACATGAAATCGCTTATCCAGCTTTTTGACAATCCTGTCGCCGACGGAGCTGGGACTTATCGCGTTGTTCGGCTTAAATACGCGTCTGTCGACGAAATCGCCGATCTCTTGACTTCAACGTTTATAACGCCGCAGACGACGGGAACTGGCGGTTTTGCCCCTCGTATCCGCGTTTTTGCCGATATTCGCACGAATTCGCTTGTCATCCAAGCGTCTCCCAACGACTGGAACGAAATCAAAAAAATCCTGCTGGAACTTGACGTCAACAAGGCGGAAACGAAACTTGTCACTCGCGTCTTCCCACTCAAAAATTCGTTGGCGGAGAATATCCGAACAACGATCATGAACGCGATTATACCCGCCAAACAAGGCACCCTTGACACGACGGCGGCAAAATTTCCCATCTTGCAACTTCTCTCAGTCGATGAAACAGGACGAAGGCTTGTTGAATCCGGCGTGATGATGGACGTAGACGTTTCCGCCGACGTTTTTCATAATCAGCTCATCGTCAGCGCGCCCGAGGACTGCATGGACTTCATGGAACGTCTCATTGAGTTGTTAGACGTCGCTCCCAGGAAAGCGCAAATTCGTTTCTTCCAAGTCCGTTATGGCGATGCGAATCAGATTATCCAAACGCTCCAGTCGCTCTTAGCGACTTCGGACAATAATCTTTCGGCTCCAACGTTGCCGCAAGCGGAGGCGGAGGAGTCCTTTGTGCCGGTGAGATTTGCCCTCGACACGCGAACTAACGTTATTATTGCGGCCGCGGCTCCAAAAGAACTCGCGATCATAGACGCGCTTATCGTCGCGCTTGACGTTAAAGACACGTCCGAACGTGAAGAAGTCGTCGTTCAGCTACGCAATATTCAAGCTCCCGTAGTCGCTGAAGCGATCGACAGCTATCTCACTCAGAAGCTCACTTTGGAAACTTCGTCCGAAGTGCTCTCCACTTACCAGGTATACGAATCTCAGGTCATCGTCATCCCCGAAACAATCTCCAACTCGATCATCGTCAGCGCGTCTCCCGATGAAATGAAGAAGATTCTCGAGATGATTAGAACCTTCGACCAAGATCCTCCGCAGGTTCAAATTAAAGTCTTGATTGCTGAAGTCACGCTAACGAACCAAGAGGAGTTTGGTATTGAATCGGGTTTACAAAACTCCGCGTCTTTTGATCGTAGTATAATCACAACGACCGCCTCGGGCAGTTCCACTGGAAATCCAGGGTTTGACATCATCGGCTCCAGCGCGCCTGGTAGAAACATGGCGGCAAACGTGTCGCCAACCGCAATCGCCGGTCAAGTCCTCAACAATTTTGCGATGGGCGCGACCGATTCGACCCTTGGCTATGGAGGTTTTGTCCTTTCGGCAAGCAGTCGATCGATCGCGGCGACGTTGCGCGCGCTACGAGAAAAGAACCGTCTTCAGGTCTTAAGCTGTCCGCAAGTTACCGCAATGGACAACCAGCAGGCTTTCATTCTTGTCGGGCAACGCGTGCCGCGTATTAATGGCACGACGACGACAAACTACGGAGTCCAAATGAATACGACCGACACACCTGTTGGTCTTATTCTTCTCGTCACACCGCGCGTCACGAAA
>CAMZHY010000233.1 GCA_947307005.1 uncultured Planctomycetaceae bacterium | reverse complement strand
AACCGCTCGCGACGCCGGTTCTTTCCGTCGCGGACAAGTCGGATACGACGATTACCGTCGCATGGGACGCGATTCCGAACGCCGTGCGATACAGTCTGTCCTACCGGCTTACGGGAACGACGACTTGGACGAACAAGAACGTCGGGACAAACACGAGCTATACGGTTTCCGGACTCGCGCCGAATACCGAGTATGACTTCCGACTCAAAGCGATCGGCGACGAAACGAACTACAAGAGCGTCTACTCCGCCGTTCTCCGCGCCAAGACGGACGCGACGCCGACGCCTCCCGTCGGTCCGCAACCGCTCGCGACGCCGGTTCTCTCCGTCGCGTCCAAGACGGATACGACGATTACCGTCTCGTGGGACGCCATTCCGAACGCCGACCGATATAGCCTCTCCTATAAGCCCGCAAGCGAGACGACGTGGACGAACAAGAACGTCGGAACGGCGACCAGCTATGCGGTTACGGGCCTTACTCCGAATACGACGTACGATTTCCGTCTCAAAGCGATTGGGGACGGCGTGAATTACAAGAGCGTCTATTCGGCGGTTCTCCAAGCGCAGACGGACGCGACGCCGACCCCGACGGGCGATCCCATTCCGCTTGCGACGCCGGTTCTTTCCGTCGCGTCCAAGACGGATACGACGATTACCGTCTCTTGGAACGCCGTTCCGAACGCCGAGCGATATAGCTTTTCCTATAAGCTTGCGAGCGATTCGACGTGGACGAACAAGAATGTCGGGACGTCGACCAGTTATACGGTTTCCGGGCTTGCCCCGAATACCGAGTACGACTTCCGGCTCAAGGCGATCGGCGACGGCGTGAACTACAAGAGCGTCTACTCCTCAATCGTCCGCGCTAAGACGACCTCGGCGTCCTCCGCTACCCTCGATTTCGGCGCCGAACTCTTCGACGAACTCGACGAAGACGATTACGATCTCCTCGCCGCGAATCTCGACGCGTAATAACGCTTGAGCGCCGACAGGCGAAAACCCTATAGGTCGCCGCGCGACGGCGGCGACGTTTTATCCCGCTAAATTGACAAAGCCCCTCTCGACGACCGCTTAGGCGACGCGTCGAGAGGAGCGTTGTATTTGCGTCGGCGGACGATATCCGCGCCAACGAGCGCGAACCTCGTGTTTTCGCCAACGCGCGCTTCAGCGTTAGTTCGTTTCCATGAGGCGAATATCCGACGGCGCTGTCGGCGCGGCGCCGCCGTCGGCGACGTAGTAGTCGAGGAGGGTGGTTTTGGAGCGCAGCGACTCGACGCCGTTGGAGTCTGTTTCGACCGCGATTTCGCGCGTTAGTCCGCCGGGGACGGCGGCGGAGTAGACGGACTCGCCGGTCGTTTCGCGTCCTCCGACGGATTTAGAAAACGCAACCTCTCGCGTCGCCGGGGTAAGGGGCGTCGCGGGAATTGCTTTCTTAACGACGAACAACTCTCGCGATACGATTGTTTTCCCGGCGGCGTCGATCGACGAGCGAGTCGTCTCGCGTTGAATTGCGCCCGGCTCCGAGACGGGCGAATTCCATATGACGACGGTTTCGCGAACGCGATCAGACTCGCGCGTCAGGCGCTTGACGCGGCATGGGGCGACGCGGTCGCCGATCGCAAGGTTGGCGGCGGCCCCCTCTTCCTCGCTCTCGTCGTCGACGGCGACGAGGTCCCAGAAATCATACTCGACGATCTCCGCGTTCTTTTGACGGTCGACGTCGCCCATTTTGATCGTCGAATCATAGCGAAGCGCGTATCGTTTTTTCTCAAAATCGACGCTCACAAGCGTCGCGCGCGTTTCGGTCACGCTTTCGACCGTCTTGCCGTTTTCGTTCGTTTGCGTCGCGACGCGAAGGCGCGACCAACTGCCGACGGGAAACCGCGCCCAGACGGAAAACCGCGCGGACGCCTCGAGCGGCGCGTTCGGCTTCGCGATCGGAAAGACATCGGGAGACTCGACGGCGACGCCGACGTCGGCGACGGCGGGGGGATTCGTCTGATTGTAGAAAGAACGGCTCCTCGCGACGTCGGGGGCGACGCTCTGTTCAGACCCGGGCGCGTTCTGCGTCAGCGGGGGCGCGACGACGACCGCGACAGGCTTCCGGGGCGCGCGCTCGCGCGATGGAGTCGGCGCTTCGACGGCGGTCGCGGCGTTTTCGACGACGCGACAGTCCCGCGCTATCGCAAGAAAATACAGACAGGAGCCGAGCGCGACTAGCGCGAAAAGCGCGACGTTTCGCAGACGAAAGCTCATGACGGGACTCTAGTGAAAACGCGGTTGAGGGATACGGGAAGGACGCCGTTCGACGCTCCCGGAGGGTAACGTATCCCGTCGCGCGCGTCAAGGTCGAGTCGCGTCGCCGCGCGTTTGGTCGGAGAGGGCGCGACTCTGTTTGTCGAAGAGTTCGGAGACGACGATATCCTGCTCGGCGGCGAAGGTTCTCAGATCGAGAAGAATCGTGTCGCGCGTCCAGCGAACGAGGAGTTTGGGCGAGCTCTTTTCAAGCGCGAGCGCGAGTTCCGCCGGCGACGCGCCGCGAGGTCGAAGTTCGACGAGCCTCGTGGGAAACGCGCCGAAGGACGCGTTGGCGCACAGCGCGGAACGCCCTTCGACGACTCGCGCGCTTGCGACGAGATCGGACGTTTCGAGAATCGCGGCGAGCCGCTTTGCGCGGCTTTCCAAATTTGGCAGCGACGCCGTGAGCGCGCGGAGCGCGGGAATCGCCGCGAGCGCGGTTTCCGGATCGTCGTAGAGCTCCAGCGTCTTGGCGAGGACGGCGAGCGTCGCGCGATCGACGTGGCAGAGATAATGCGCGGGGGTCGTCTTAATCTTCTCCAGCGCGCTCTTCGAACCGAAAAGGAGCCCGCAGTTCGGCCCGCCGACGAGCTGCGCGCCGTCGCAAACGACGAGGTCGGCGCCGTTCTTAATGCGGTCGGAAACGGAAGGGACCGTTACGTCAAAGTAGCTCGAGAGATCGACGAGCGGCGCGAATTCGACGTCGGCGAGAATGAGAAAGTCGCGATTTTGCGAGGCGCGGAGCCGGACGAGGTCGGCGTCGGAGACGGAGCGCCCCTCCGGTTCCCAGCGGCAGTAGGAACGCCAAACGAGCCCCGTGTCCGCCGTGCAGACGCGGTCGTAATCGTCATAGTCGACGGCGTTGCAGGCGCCGATCTCGATTCGACGCTGATGAGGAAAGACGTCGAAAGCGCGTTCCAGGCGCTCCCCGTTTTCGCGCTCGTACAGGTCGCGCCGCGCGACGACGAGATCTTTGCCAGTTTCGTGAAGGTATTGGAGAACGGCGACCTTCGCGGTCTCCTCGTTCGGAAACGCGAGCGCCGCCTCCGAGCCGCCGAGACGCGCCAATCGCGCGAGGAGCGTTTTTTCACGCTGACGGTCTTGACGCCGCGTATACTCCGACTGCGGTTCCGCGGCGATCCATATTCCTTCCTGCAGCGCGACGTCGGCGAGCCGTTCGATCGCGTTCGGGAAGAGTCGCCCCCGAGCGTCGACGACGAGCGGTTCCGAAATATCGAGCGCCGCCTTCAGTCTCGCGACGACTTTGTCCACGAGCATATTGAGGTCGGGGAGTTTCTGCTCCGAGACGGCGTAGCGCGCCTCCGCCGTCACGTCGTTGAAAACGCCCTTGAGAACCGCCATGACGGTCGAAGGATGAAGACGCTGCGCGAACGGCTTGACGAGCGGCGACGACAGAACCTCGGTGAGATATTCGAGCGGAAAGAAAGAATATTTAGCCATGGAAAAGATTCCTCCCGGCGCGGCGGACGCTTACTCGGCGGCGAGGCGTTCATTGATTGACTTGAGGAGCGCGTTTCGACTTTTGGTCGGGACGCGCATGACGTCTAGCGCGTCCTCTGCGCTTATTTTGAGCGATTTCATAATATTCAGGGCAACCTCGATCCGCGTTTCCAACGTCGCGCGTGTTTCGCCTCTCTTTTCGCCTCTCTTTTCGCCTCTCTTTTCGCCTCTCTTTTCCGCTTTTTCGCGAATTCCTTCGGCTAAATTGCACATTTCGTTTACCTCCTCGTTGAGCGACGTCGTCATTGGGACGTCAAACTCTTTTGTTAAGATTGTTTTCTTCTCCGACGGAGGGAGTTCCGACGATATCAAAACGTCTAAAAGGCGCAAAATCGAACCGGGCTCCGTCTGGGCTAACGGTCCGAGTCGCAACATAACGATCGTCTGGACGTCGTAGTCGTCCTTTGGCGCCGAAACGGAACCGACGACTTGCTTCTCCGTTATCTGATATTTAGTTATCGTATTCGCCTCTTTCTTCGGCGCGTCCGTTAGAATCCAGATCGAGTAGACTTTACGTATCTTCTTGTAGTCGTCGCCGGAGAACACCGTGTTCTTTTGCGCCGAGACCATGCGGTCGACATAATAAATCGAGCGCCTAAGCAGAAGACGGGTATCTTTCGACGTATTCTGCGCTTCGATGTTGATTATCAGCGGAATCGGCTCCTTCGTTCCCGGCGCTATCGCCGTAAACCGTATATCGTAAAAGATTTTTCCCTCCTTGATGGAGGCGTCTTCCGTATTCAGACCTTTGATACGACCGCCACCGGGCATCTCGTCGGCGTCGAGATCGTCTTGATCGACAGCAACCGTAGAAATCTGCGGCTCCTTCTCGATACATTCTTTCTCAATCCGCTCAACGGGGACGTCTTTAAACTCGTCCGCGCAACCTTTCAGAAGCCTTGAGATAATTGGCAAATGCGAAAGAATACGTTTCACGCATTCGTCATGCCTTGCTTCCGATCCCGCCGCGTCGATCGACTTCGATAAAGAATTTTGCCTCATCTTCAAGCAGTCTCTCTTCCTGCAAAAGGTTATCCGACGAAACCGTCCCGCCCCGAATATTATAACTCAGATTGAAACCGGCGTCCACGCCGTGACGTTCAGAAAAAACGACGCCTAATAGCGACGCCGCTGTTGTTGGTTGACTTCAATTCGGGAAGGCGCTACAATCGCGCGGGTTGGTTTAGCAGCGCGATTGACGCGTAAGCGCGCGGAAATTGGCGAATTTTATCGCGGTTGGCAAAGACGGTTTTAAGGGGCGTTGAAATGACCGAGCATGTTTTTAGCGAAGCTAGAATCGACGAACTAAAGGAGGAACTGGAGGCGCTCGTCAAATTGCGCGATCAGAAAGAAGCGGAACTTGCGGCGTTTAAAAGAGAAATCGCAGCGCGCGCGTACGAACTCGTTTCCACCGAATCATACCTCGCGTTTTTGAGGGGCGAATGAGAAAGGGGCGGCGAGCGTCGCGCGACGAGTTTTTTGAGGCTTTGGAGTTGTTTTGGTTGTTTAACGAGTTAACTGAAGGGTAACGAGGTAAAGAGAGGTAAAGACATGACGACTTTTGCAACGGACTATGTCAAATGCAGTCGATGCGGTCAAACGTCGGAATTCGACGTTCTCGCGAGTACGAATGCGTTCGGCCCCTGCGATCTTGACACGAGACCGCCCGAAATGAAACGAAGCACAATGTTCTACTGGGTTCAGGAGTGTCCGCACTGCGGATACGTTGGCGACGAGATTTCCGATTCGACGACCGCGCCCGACGAGCTTTTCGATTCGGAAGCGTACCTTTCATACGGCGGAATTAAGTTTGCGTCGGAATTGGCAAAGAAGTTCTACCGTCTCTATCTCGTTAAAATGGCGGAAAAGAACGACGTCGACGCGTTCTGGGCGGCGCTCAACGCCGCATGGGCGTCCGACGATAAGAGAGACGACGCGTCGGCGGTCGCGTGTCGTAAACTCGCGCTGGAACGAATCGAACCGATAATCGCAGACGAGCCGGACAGCGATAATTATAAGCTCATGAAACTCGACCTTCTGCGTCGCGTTCGCGAGTTCGACGCGGTTCTCGAATACGGCGCGACGCTTAAGATCGACGAGGAGTTTCTCGCGCGAATCGTCGCGCTTGAACTCGAACTCGCCAAACGTCGCGACGACGCTTGTCATACCTGCGCCGAAGCGTAAAGAAGCGACTGCGAAAGGAGAAGCGCGCGATGGCGCAAGAGTCGAACGAAATGGAACTTGGCGCGGCGCGAAAGACGCGGGTCGCGATCTTTGGCGCCGGAATTTCCGGACTTGCGGCGGCTAAAAGACTGCGCGAGGTCGCGCCGAACGTTGAATTTCAGATTTGGGAGCGCGCCGACAGAGTCGGCGGCGTGATCGGGACGCGCGTCGTCG
>CAMZHY010000232.1 GCA_947307005.1 uncultured Planctomycetaceae bacterium | reverse complement strand
CGGTCGGCGAGTAGACGCTCTTGTAAATCTCGCCGTCTCCAATCGCTTTGACGCGAACGTCGTAGTCTGTGTTCTTTTCGAGCCCGGTTATCGTATAGCTCAGATCCGTCCCGACGTTCTTGTTCGTCCATGTCGTCTCGCTCGCGAGTTTATAACCGACGCTGTAGCGCACGACGTTGTCGACTTCGCCCCAGGTGACCGTAATCGTCGTCCCCGTCCTGCCGGTAACCGTCACGGTCGGCGTCGCGAGCGGCGTCGGCGTCTCGGACGGATCGGGCGTCGCGTTTGTCGTCGCGTGAATAATCGAAGAATAGACGCTCTTGTAGCTCACGCCGTCGCCGATCGCTTTGACGCGAATATCGTACTCGGTATTCAGCGCGAGTCCGCTCACCGTGTAACTCGTATTCGTCCCGACGTTCTTGTTCGTCCATGTCGTCAAGTTTGAGGGCTTATAAGAAAGGCTGTATCGTTCGGCGTTCGGAACGGCGTTCCACGAAACGGCGATCGTCAGTCCCGTCTTGCCCTCGACGGTCAGAACCGGCGTCGCGAGCGGCGTTGGACTGCTCGCCGCGGTCGGAATCGGAGCGACGACCGTCAGTTGCTCCGGGGCGACGGGCGCGACGTCGACGGCGTCAAGCAGGCATTCGGAAACGTCGAGAACGTCGGCGGCGTTCCTCGCAACGCAGGACTCGTAGGCGGCGAGCGCCGCGGGCGCGAAAAGCTCGCTTCCGGGCGCGACGCTGAGAAGTTCGCGAGACTCAAGGCTTTCAAGTCGCAACGCGCGGGTTCGGACTTGCTCCACGCGAAATTCGCGCTCTGTTCGAGAGATCGTTTTTTTCGATAATTGCGATGCAAAGAACGTCTTTCTCATGATGAAACCTTCAAATATCGCCCGTCGAAGGCGAACTTTAATATCCACGCCGCCTCGTTGGAAAGCTTATTGGACAGCTTAAAAGCTTTCAACTAAATCAGTTCCGCGTCAACGGGCGCGAACCTAGAGGATCGCGCCTGTAAAACGCGGAACTATCACGCGCGTTCAAGCGCGAAACAAAACCCGACTTCGGGAAGAACTCTTGGTCGTCGACGCTCGCTCTCGAGACCGCGCGCGCCGCCTCGTTGAGCGGTTTGACTTTACCCGCCAAACCAAGCGTCGACGTATCAAATTAAACCAGACGTCCGCGCAAACGAGCGCGGACGTCTGGTCTAAGGAAGGGGAGCTGCAAACGCAAACCGCCGTCAAGCGATGAAGTTCACAGCGAGGAGGTCGTATTCGTCGTCGTCGAGTTCGTCGAAGAGTTCGTCGCCGAGATCGAGAACGGAGGAGGCCGCCGCGACAGTCTGAGCGCCGACGGTCGCGGAATAGACGCTCTTATAGCTCACGTCGTCGCCGATCGCCTTGAGGCGAACATCGTACCAAGTATCCGGGGTAAGGCCGGTTATCGTGTAGCTCGTCGCCGTACCGACGTTCTTGTTCGTCCAAGTCGTCGCGCTCGCAAGCTTATAGGAGAGGCTATATCGCACGGCGTTCGGAACAGCGTCCCAAGAGACCGTGATCGTCGTCCCCGTCGCGTCTCCGACGGTCAGAACCGGCGTCGCAAGCGGAACCGGACCGTCGGGTACGTCGGGAGTCGAGTTCGTCTGAGCGCTGATAATCGCGGAATAGACGCTCTTGTAGCTAATGCCGTCGCCGACCGCCTTGAGGCGAATTTCGTATTCGGAATTCACTTCGAGACCGGTGATCATGCAACTGACGTTCGTCCCGACGTTCTTGTTCGTCCAAGTCGTCGCGCTCGCAAGCTTATAGGAGAGGCTATATCGATCGGCGTTCGGAATCGCGCCCCAGGAGACCGTGATCGTCGAACCCGTCGCGCCCTCGACGGTCAGAACCGGCGTCGCAAGCGGAACCGGTCCGACGGGATCGGGAGTCGAGTCCGTCTGAGCGCTGATAATCGCGGAATAGACGCTCTTGTAGTTATCGCCGTCGCCGATCGCCTTGAGGCGAACCTCGTAGTCGGAACTCAGTTCGAGACCGGTGATCGTGTAGCTCGTCTCCGTCCCGACGTTCTTGTTCGTCCAGGTCGTCGCGCCCGCAAGCTTATAGGAGAGGCTGTATCGCTCGGCGTTCGGAATCGCGTCCCAGGAGATCGTGATCGTCGAGCCCGTCGCGTTCGCGACGGTCAGAATCGGCGTCGCAAGCGGAACCGGACCGTCGGGTTCGTCGGGAATCGAGCTCGTCTGAGCGCTGATAATCGCGGAATAAACGCTCTTGTAGTATATGTCGTCGCCGATCGCCTTGAGACGGACGTGGTAGTCGGAACTCAGTTCGAGACCGGCGATCGTGTAGCTCGTCTCCGTTCCGACGTTCACGTTCTTCCAAGTCGTCGAATTCGCAGGCTTATAGGAGAGGCTATACCGCTCGACATTCGGATCTGCAGTCCAAGAGACGGTAATCGTCGACCCCGTCGCGCCCGCGACGGTCAGAACCGGCGGCGCGAGCGGCGAAGGCGAATCCGGAATAGGAGCCTTCGTCCACACGTACGCGCGCTCGGAATAGGGCGAATTGTCCGCCTTCACCCGGAACGCGTAGTTCGTCGCAGGATTCAGTCCGGAAACCGTATAGGAAGTCGTCGAAATATTTTCGACGGTTTCAACTGCGGAACTGCCGGCGGCGACGTATTCCAACGTGTAGGAAGTCGCGTCCTGAACCTCGCTCCAAGTCAAAGAGATCGAATTCATCGTCGTCTCAGCGTGCGAATCAATCGTCGGCGCGCTTTGTTCGTCGACAGGCTGCGAAAAGATGGGGAAGGTTTCGCCGGCATGCCACGGATGTTCAATATGCTCGCTAGCCGGGGCGGCGTAACCTCCGTTGGCGACGTACGTTTCGGGCTTCCTTATTGCGGAGAACGGCTCGCGATTCTCCGTGTATTCAAAGGCTGCGACGCCCGTCGTACACTGACGCAAAGCGTCCTTAAACGTCTGCGCATAACCGGTATACGCGCCGTTCTCCAAACCAGACCAAGAAGGCTCGTAATGGTTCGAAGCCGCGGCGCCCGCGAAAGTCGCGGAACCGGTATACCCGTCGGCGTACCCGTTCGCAACCGAGCGAAGATTCCCAGTCGCAGGATCGAAAATATCGTCTAATATTCCGCCCGCGTAACACTGTGAGAATACGCATGTTACGTAACCCTGATCGATCTGGAAGAGCGAGTCGCGAACCGTTGTTCCGTAAATATCGTCAAACCAGCCGGAAATAAATTCTTCGCCGAGGATCGTTTCCTTGTTCCGAGAAGTGCTATTGCCGCTCCCATGATCCCAGAACCACGCTAGCAGGTGCGAATTATCCGTCATACGATTGGCGATCTCGCCAAGCGTCGAAGTTAAATTGACGCCGTTCGCCTTGCAAACCGTCGTGCCGGACGCCAAAAAGCTCATATCCGAATTTGTGTAGTAACTTTCGATGTTACGGTAGTAATCGTTACCGGTAAACAGGTTGGAACTTGTTCCGGACATATCGCCGTCCGCATACAGAATGTAGATGTTAGCGGGATCAAACGAAAATTCCTCCACCAGTTCGCAATAGTAATCGGCCAGCGTCAGGTAGTACCTTTCCTTATTCAGGAACCTGTTCCCGCCGCCGATGAAGAGCAACGCGTAATCGTCGGCGCGCGGCGTCGCGGACACGGTGGGAGCCGAAGGCGCGGCGTTGTGCGACGCGCCTCCGACGGAAACTCCATTCGAATCATACATATCGACGTCCTGAAGCCCAACGGCCGCCGTTTCGAATCCTTCTTCCGTAATCGTCGAAGTTAGTCGATAAACCGAAAAATCCGGATCCACGTCGACGAAATCGATTCCGCCGAATTGAGTCAGACCGGCGAGCGCGTCGAACGTAACGTCGGAGTCGTTGACTTTAATTTGCGCGTGTTCCCACCCGCGAGCGAGGAACGAAATCGAGCCGCTCGTCTCAAAATCCACGTCGAGAGTAATCGTGACGCTCGAAAGATCGAGGACGTCGCCGTAATATTGGTCGGAATCCAGAAGGATGACGTCGCTCAAGGGCGTCGATTGCGCTTCTTGAACCGCGTCGAGAATCGCGCCCGCCGTCCAATCTTCCGGGATAATGATATTGACGTCCGTCAAGGATTCGGGAAGCAACAATTCGTCATAGGAGTCTCGCAAATCTTCGTATTCGTAAAGCGAAATGAACGAGGAGTCCTTCGTCTTAGCGGTTTGCGTCGCGGAGTGGGAGGAATCGGCCCAAGAGACGTCGTCGCCAAGCGCTTGCACCTCTATGCAGTAAACCGTATCGGAGTCGAGATCCTCGAGAATGAGGCTGCTTTCCGAAGCGGAAACTTCAACTTCCGTAAAATCGTCCGCCCAACTCTCCTTGTAAGAGATCACATATCCCGTCGCGTCAGAATCAGCCTCCCACGAGACGAAGATCGCGTCAGACGCGATTTCTACTGTCGAAACCGTCGGCGCGTCGAGCGGAATAGGATCCGTCGACTGCGGAACGTGAACGATCGAAGAATAAACGCTCTTGTAGTTGACGCCGTCGCCAATCGCCTTGAGGCGGACGTCGTAGTCAAAGTTCAGATCAAGTCCGGCAACCGTGTAGCTAGTATTCGTCCCGACGTTCTTGTTCGTCCAAGTCGTATCGCTCGCGAGTTTATAGGAAAAGCTATATCGATCGGCGTTCGGAACGGCGTCCCACGAGACGGTAATCGTCGTCTTCGTAACGCCCGCGACGGTTAAAGTCGGCGTTTCAAGCGGAACGGGACTGTTCGTCGCGCCCAGGATCGGGGCGCCGTCGAGCGTCGCTCCGGAAATATCAAGGACGTCGTCGGCGGGCGCCGCGACGCTTGATTCGTAGGCGGCGAGCGCGTCGAACGCTAAAAAATCGCCCCCCGGCGCGACGCTAAGGAGTTCGCGAGACTCAAGGTTTTCGAGTCGCAACGCGCGGGCTCGCTTCGCGCGGGAATTGCGTTCGTTTCGAGACGTCATTTTTTCGACAAGAGCGTCGATAAGGGATAACTTCTTCATCATTTGAACCTTTGAGTGTTGTCGTTGTTTAGTCTAAATTACATTCGCACGAGCGTCGACAACGCCCAAAACGTCGATTAAACCGACGCATGGACGCTCCAAAACGAAGCGGCGAATTCCCCAAACGATGGAAACGCCGCGCTGAATTACCGGTCTGACAGGCAAACGCGGGGTCGCCTCAAGTCTCTCGGATTCTTCAAGTTTGGCGACGAACACGACAAAATCTGAAGTTCAGATTCCTAAACGTCGAATTTCGTCTATCCGTCCGACCATGATAGAAAAACAAACGGTCAAGAGACCGCCGTTCCCCACCGTCGCGTTCCAAAAGACTCGAACGTTTCCATCTTACTACACGTATGCAATCTCTGCAAGATTACCAACTGCAAATCGTCAAAAACTTGGAGAAAAAAAAAATTAGAAACTATATCCATAGAAAACAACACGTATCGGATGAGGCGCGTCATTCGTCAACGCCGCAAAAAACGCGCCATTCTTCGAGGGGCTTGGGAGGCTCCTCAAGATAGGGAGTCCAACCGTCGACGGTAAGGTATACGCTGTCCTCGCGGAGTTTGACCTTTCCAGAAGCCAAATCTTTCCACGAGACGTCGTAAGGCTTTGTCCATCGAAAAGCGTATTCAGGCGCAAGAAGAACGAGATGCGCTTTACCGGCGAGTTCTTCCTTCGTCGCCGCGCCTGTTTTTAGCTGTTCGTGAACCTCCTTGATACGCGCAAGACAAGTCGTTTCCTCGCGTCCCTTGTCGTCATAGTCGTCAGAATTGAGACTGGATAAAAACCGGAAGCAATCGGGCTTGCATTTTGACGCCTTCATGTTGTCGTCGTCATACCAAGGTTTCGACACGTCGATTGGTCGCGTTGGATTCCATTCCCCGAATTCGTCTTTGATCGCATTGGCGTAAGCGACGCGCCAGCTCTGAATGGGAACGCCGTAAGAATCGACGATATCGTCGGCAAAAACTTCGTCCGCCATATAAAATTGTTTGAGCCTTTCGCATGTTTGCATCCTGCGAAAGGCGTGTTTAGCGTCGCAACAACAGAAGGGCTTCGCGACGACGAATAGCGCCGCCAACAAGCACAACGAAACACAGGCTTTAAGATAACCCCTCGTCTTTATTCCTATACCGTCAAATTAAGAATTACGCTTCCTCTTCGCATTC
>CAMZHY010000231.1 GCA_947307005.1 uncultured Planctomycetaceae bacterium | reverse complement strand
TTCAAGCTGTCGGCGACGGATTCGACTACGCCGATTCCGATTATACGGAGGCTCGAACCGTCAATCCGCTTCAGGTTCTTGCCGCGCCCGCCAACCCGAATGAAACCGCCAAGACGGAAACGACTGTTACCGTCGCGTGGGACGCGGTTGCGAACGCGAGCTCGTATCGACTCGCTTGGAAGAATTCAACCGATTCCGAGTACGCATACGTTACGCTCGACGCGACGACGACTTCGTATAAACGAACCGGTCTCAATAACAGCGCGACTTACGACTGGAACGTTCAAGCGATCGGCGACGGCGTCGATTACCTCGATTCCGACTACACCGCGACGCGAACCGTAAGACCGCGCCTGAAGCTCGACGCCCCAACCATCGTTTCCTACGACTCCACGTCGACGTCGATAACCTTCTCGTGGTCCGCCGTCGACAACGCGTCTCGGTATTACGTCTCCTATAAACTCGCGAGCGCGACGGAGTGGTCGAACAACGTCAGCGCCGGAACGAACCTCAGCTATACGGTAAGAGGTCTTGAAGCGAACGCCGAATACGACCTGCGAGTCAAAGCAATCGGCGACGGATTCGACTACGCGACCTCCGATTTCTCGACGATAACCGTAGCGGCTCGCGACAAGGAGACCCCCTCGACGGTCGTCACGACAACCTTAGACGTCGTCGACAAATACGACGGAGTAATTTCACTCCGCGAAGCGCTCGGCTACGCCGGCGATGGCGATACGATTACTTTCGACAATTCGCTCCAAGGAGAGACGATTGCGATCGAAAACGGTCAACTTACCGTAGATAAATCGGTTGCGATTGACGCGTCCAATCTCTTCGACTCAACGACCGGCGCGCCGGGGGTGACGATCAGCGGACGAGGAACGTCGAGAATACTGCGCCTTGAACAGGGCGTCGACGTCGAAATCAATGGGATCGCGTTGACGAACGGCTCCGCGGCGAGCGAATCCGGCGGCGCGATTTACAATAGCGGCTCGACGCTGTCGCTCGTTAATTGCGCGATCAGCGACAATGAAGCGTATTCGGGCGGCGCCGTTTATACTCACGGCGGCGCGACGACGCTCGTCATGTGCGTCGTTGCGAACAATACCGCCGCGAGCGAATCGGGCGGAGCGTTTTACAATTTCGACGCGACGTTGTCGCTCGACGGTTGCTTGATCAGCGGCAATGAGGCGAAATTTGGCGGCGCCGTTTTTTCTACGGACGGCGACGTTTCGCTTGTCAATTGCACCGTGACGAACAATACCGCGACGAACTACGGCGGCGGCGTCTTCTTGGAGGGAGCCAACAACGTCTTCAACGCGTATAACTCGATTATAGTAGGCAATAGCTCGTCGAGTACGTCGGGCGACGACGTCGATTTCTCCGATCCCTCCGCCGGCGCGAACGCAAGCAATACGTTGTCGAGTTACGCGGACTGGGCGTCCGGCGCGAACAACTTGGTCTACGACGCTTCGCTACCGCTCTTTACGGACGCGGATGCGGGAGACTATACGCTCGCGATGGGCTCTCAGGCGATCGACAAGGGAGACAATCAATACGCGACGACCAGCGTCGACCTTGCGGGGAATCCTCGAATCGCCGGCGAAACGGTTGACCTTGGCGCGTATGAATTCCAGAAGATCAGAGTCGATAGACCTGTTCTTTCCGTTACGGCAAAGTCTGGAACGACGATTTCCGTCGAATGGGCTGCCGTCGAAAACGTGGTGCGGTATAGTTTCTCCTATAAACCTGCGGATTCGACGACTTGGAAGAACGTCAACGTTGGCGCGAACCTCAGCTACACGGTTACCGGACTCCAAAAGAATACCAACTACGACCTTAGACTCAAGGCGATTGGCGACGGGGTCACCTATCAAGGCATCTATTCTAAGGTTCTCCACGTCGCGACGGACGCGTCGCCCACGCCGCTCGATAAACCGGTCGCGACCGTCGACGGCGGACCGACGACTCTGACGGTCGAGTGGAACGCCGTGGCAAACGCCGAAGGATACGCCGTCTCCTATAAGCTCGCGAGCGAGACGAATTGGACCGACGTCGACGCCGGAACGGAGCTCTGCTACACGATTACCGGACTCGATCCGAATACCGAGTACGACGTGCGAGTCGAAGCGATTGGCGACGGCGTCGAGCACGGGAACGTCTATTCCGACGCCATTCTCGCGACGACGATCGATATGATTCCGGCGCTCGACACGCCGGTCGCGGAAGCTTCCGCCAAGACGTCGAAGACGATTACCGCCTCGTGGGACGCCGTTGCGAACGCGAGCGGGTACCGATTCGCTTGGAAAAATCAAGCCGACGCCGCGTTTACCTTCGTAACTCTCGACGCGGAGACGACCTCGTACGAACTCGTCAAACTCAGCAACGGCGCGACCTACTGCTGGAAAGTTCTCGCCCTCGGCGATAACGTCGCTTACGCCAACTCCGCGTATAGCGAACTGCAGATCGACCAGCCGCGACAAACGGTCGAAAGACCGGTCGTGACGGTCGAAGCTACGTCGTCTTCTCTGACGATCAGCTGGGACGCCGTCGCTAACGCCGATCGATACAGCGTCGCCTATAGGCTCGCCGACGAGACGGAGTGGAAGCGTTTCAACGCCAAAACGGAACTCAGCTATACGATTTCCGATCTCGAAGCGGATACCTTATACGAGGTTCAAGTCAAAGCGATTGGCGACGGCCTTGATTATAAGAGCGTCTACTCTGAAGTCGTCGAAGCCAAGACGGAAATGGAATCCTCCGCGACGCTCGGTCTTGGCGACGAACTCTTCGACGAACTAGGCGAAGACGATCTCGACGTCCTCGCCGCGAACCTCTCGTGAGGACGGCGTTCGCCCCGTTGAACGGTTTGGCTTTGTCCAACCGAACAAGGCGCGCCGTCCTTCGCGGCGCCGTCTTGTTCGGCTAGTCAAATCGGACTCCGTCCGACGGGACGACTGGAAAATCGCAACGGAAAGCGTGTGATTCTTGCGCGCTTTCCGTTGCGCGGCTCTTTGGAGGCGTTTTATGCTGGCAAAACGAGTGATTCCGTGCCTCGACGTCAACGGCGGCCGCGTCGTTAAGGGGACGAATTTCGTCAATCTGCGCGACGCGGGCGATCCCGTCGAGGTCGCGCGTCGTTATGAGCGCGAAGGCGCGGATGAACTGGTCTTTCTCGACATTACCGCGAGTCACGAGAAACGCGACACGATCGTCGACGTCGTGAGAGCGACGGCGGACGTCGTCTTCATGCCGCTGACCGTCGGCGGCGGGATTCGGACCGTCGACGATTTTCGCAAGATTCTCAACGCCGGCGCCGACAAAGTTTCGATCAATTCGTCCGCCGTTAAGACTCCGGACCTCATTAACGCGGCTGCGGAACGGTTCGGGAGCCAGTGCGTCGTCGTCAATATCGATCCCAAACGGGTCGAGAAGGACGGCGAGGAGTTCTGGGAAGTCTTTATTAACGGCGGACGCGTCGGAACGGGGCTTGAGGCGGTCGCCTGGGCGCGCGAAGTTGAAGAACGCGGCGCGGGCGAGATTGTTCTCACGTCGATGGACGGCGACGGTACGAAAAACGGTTACGATCTTCCGATTCTCAAGGCGGTCTGCGACGCGGTTCGCATTCCCGTGGTCGCGTCCGGGGGCGCCGGGAAACCGGAACACTTTGTTGAAGCGATAACGGAAGCGAACGCGTCGGCGGTTCTCGCGGCGAGCGTTTTCCATTACGGATTATATTCCATCGCCGAAGTGAAGAAGGCGATGAAAGACGCGGGGATTCCCGTGAGAATCTGAACGGAGATTCCATTCGCGCCGATTCTACGACATCCGCGATTGAATTGACCGCGACGGAGACGACGAAGCGACGTCTCCGTGTTGAAATGAACGTCCAATGCGATATAATGCAGAGGATATGTTGTCGCGCGGCGCGTCGCCAGGCGCGCGGCGCTTGTTGTTGACGTTAGAGGTAGGTTTGTTTTTATGTCGTCCCCTGAACTCCCAGATCGTATTGCTAAGAAGAAAAAGGAACTTGAGATCGATCCGCTTTTCAAAGCGCTCGTCAAACTATCCGGAAGCGACCTCCACCTTAAGGTCGACCGTCCTCCCTATGTTCGCGTTAAAGGCGCGCTGAGGACGCTCAATCGCGGTCCGATCGACGACGAAGAAATGAACCGCCTCATCTTCCCGATGATGGACGAGCGCAACCGCAAGATTTACAACGACACGGGCGGGGCCGACTTCGCGCATACGTGCGTTGTGGACGGCGTTCGCTGGCGTTTTCGCGTCAACGTTTTGACGCAAATGGGGCACGTCGGACTCGTCGCGCGCCGCATTAACAACTTCATTCCCGAGCTTGAAAAACTGCATATTCCGTCGGTTCTGTACGAGCTTTGCAAGTTTAGCCAAGGAATGATTCTTCTCGCGGGCGTCACAGGCTCCGGAAAATCGACGACGATCGCGTCGATGTTGAACTGGATCAACAAGAACTACAACAAGCACATTCTTACGCTTGAAGACCCGATCGAGTTCATGTTTACGGAAGAGAAGTGCCTGATTAACCAACGTGAAATCGGCATGGACGTGGTCGACTTCGAGGTCGGTATGAAGCACGCGGTCCGCGAGGACCCCGACGTCATGCTGGTCGGCGAAATGCGCGACCGCGAAACGTTTGAAACGGCGATTCACGCGGCGGAAACGGGCCACTTGGTCTTTGGGACGATTCACGCGTCGACGGCTCCGTCGACGATCGGTCGTATTCTCGACCTTTTCCCGGCGAACATGCACAAGGCGATTCGTTCCGCGATCGCGATGAACATGAAGGGCATCGTCGCGCAGAAGCTTCTGCCGTCGATTTTACCCGGCGTTCAGCGCGTTCCGACGTGCGAAATCATGATCGTCAACAACGTCATCCGTAAACTGATTCTCGAAGGGGAAGACGAAAAGCTCGGCGATGCGATTCGCATCCAAGCGCAGGAAGGCATGCAGGACTTCACGATGTCGCTGAAGTCGCTCGTGCAGATGAAGAAGATCGACCGCGCGACCGCGTTTGAAGTCGCGCCGAACATCGAGTCCCTCAAGATGGCTCTTAAGGGAATCGAAGTTAAGGAACCTGGAATTCTTTGATTTACCGGGGCGACGCCGGATGTTTGCGAAACGTCCGGCGCCGCGAAACGCGCGGTTCGTCCTATTGAAACGAACTTCTCACGCACGCTGGAAGATAAAAGATGGAAATGCAAAAGATCAAGAAGTATGCGGTAGGCGGCGCGATAGGCCTCATGTTGGGCGTTGTTTTACTCGCATTCGTCGAGCCTGTTTTCGCGCAAGACGCCGCAGGCGGGGGAACGGCGGCGTTCGAGCAATTCGCGTCCCAGGCGGAAGACGCCAACACTCACGGGTGGCGCGCCGGGCGCGGCATGAGTATTTGTCCGATTAAACTTGGAATTTTGATCGTTTTCTATCTCGCTTGGGTCGCGACGACGGGCTGGGTCAACAACGACTCGGAAAGGCTCGGCGATCCTGATCGCAGCTTCTGGAACGGCTTGAACATGATCGCGTTCTCATGCGCGATTCTTGTCGCTATTCTGATCCCGATCTTCTGGGCGGGACTGCCCGTCGTGATCCTGGCGTGGATTGTCCCCGTGATGATCTACGTCAAAGCGCGCAACAAGGGGATGCTCGAGGCGGACAAGGTCATGACGCCGGGACACATTATGTTCTGGTTCCGTACGAAGGTCCTCAAGCAGAAGGTTAAGCCGAAGAAGCTGCCGTACGAGGGCGGCTCCCCAATCCAACTCGAAGCGTCCGCCCCGAACATTGAAGAGTCGGTAAAAATCTCGCGCACCGTCAAATCGCGCGACCTCGCGACGAACGGCTACAACTTGTTCCGCGAGCTTCTTTATCACGCGTTGCATGCGCGCGCGACCGACGTCGTGATCGAGTTCGGTCTCGAAGAGACGAAATTTCAGTATCAGATCGACGGCGTTTATCATCCCGTAACCGACGCGTTTAAAAAGCCTTGGCTTCGCGAGGATGCGGACGAAGTCGCGAAGGCCGTGAAACTCCTCGTCGGCGGCAATCCGGAGAATCGCGTCGCGCGCCAAACGGGCATGTTCCTGATTCTCTACGACAAGGATAAGAAGGGGCGCGCGAAGAAGTGCGACGCGCGTTTTGAATCCGCGCCGGTTCCCAACGGCAAGGGCGAAATCTTCAAGATCACGTTCCTCTTCAAGACGGCGTCGCTCAAGACGCT
>CAMZHY010000230.1 GCA_947307005.1 uncultured Planctomycetaceae bacterium | reverse complement strand
AGAATCCTAACGAACTACCACGTCGTTACGGACGAGGTCAACGTTACCGTCGACTTCTGGACGAACGGCGAAAAGCAGACTATCAAAGGGCAGGTCGTTAAGCGCGCCTATGACGCGAACATGCCGGCCGATTTTGCGATCATTGCCGTCGACGCCAACGAGCTCAAACGTGTTGTCGATCCTCCGTTCGTCGCATTGGGTGGACGCGACGCGCGGCCAAGCGCGAACGCCTTCTTTCTGTCGTGCGGCGGTCCTAAAGGCTGGGCCGTCAAAGCGTGGAAGGGCAAGACGCTTGGGTATTACTCAGGCGCGACAGCCGTATTCCAGCCGCACCCTGTCCCAGGCCAGAGCGGTTCGGGAATCTTCGAGGTTGTCGACGGCGAGTTATTCCAGACTGGTATCGTTACATGGTTACTGGGAAGGGAAGGAGACGACTCAGCGCAGGGAGGCGCGATACCTATTGCGAATCTGTACCGTTCAATGCAGGGCGGGCCAGTCTCGCAACCCGTTCAAAACGCTTCCCCTATCCCGCCAGGAGCGCGAGAGTGCGCCGCCTATGCGGCGCTCTACTTTCGACGAGACAATTGCAGCGCGTGCGACTCCGTAGCGCAAGACGTTTCGCGCGTAAGCGAACTACTTCCCCTTGAAGTCGTCGACACGGATACGGAGGCGGGATACAAGACGGCGCTCGAATACGCTATCACGGACTTACCCACGCTCGTGATCGTTTCGGGCAAAACTCCGAAGGGCGTAGTCAGCTACTCGGAGATGAAGGCGACGTCGCTGTACGACGCTACGGTCGTCGCTTTGCAGAAGGTTAAGAGCGAGGACGCGATCGCGCCGACGCCCATGCCGACTCCGGAGCCGAAGCCGCTAGCGATCGAGCAGATCAACTCCGAGTGGACGCTCGTAGACCCCTTAACCCGCCCAGCCGTCTATGAAGCTCTCGACAGAGAGAACGCTGGACTTCTCGACGACTCCGATCGTCGCTGGAATCTTCGCGGACGCAACGCTGAGCCGGAACAGCCCCAGGAAGAGCCCAAACAGGACGCTGGCGGCGTTCTCGATCGTCTCGGCGATCAAATAGGCGGTATCGTCGAGGAACGCGTCAGAGGGGGCTTAGAGGGGCAAATTCAGCAAATCGAAGATCGCGTCTCCGAAACCGTGAAGACGGCGATACGTCGCAATCTGTTCAGGATCGCGTTCTTCATCGTCGCTCTGATATGGATCGCGAACGTCTTCGGCGCGGCGATTAAGAGCTGTTTCATGTGGTTCGTACGCAAAATTAAGCTAGCGATCAGCGAGGCGTCCTATCGTATCTGGGAAAGCGTGAAGGAGAAAGAATGATCTGGGAAGGAACGACGGAAATTGAGCCGAAGATCGGCGAGAGCGTCGAGTACGGCAAGCTGAAGATGATCTGTCGCAAGGGCGGCGGGATGTCGCACGCGGCGCTGTGCAAGAGCTGCGCGCTGTTTGCTCATCGTAGCTTGTGCGGACTGGTCAACTGCGTTGGGACGAATCGAGCCGACGAAATGAAGATTTACTTGGAGAAAGTCGAGGAGGTCTAATTCCAGGAGTACCTCACGGGCTGTCCGACGTGGACTTGGCGTCGGTCAGCCTCCTCGACTGCTAGTTTATGGCGAAATCAGCACAGCAACTTTACGAAGAAAAGAAAGAGTGGGTCCGGAACAAGGCGAGAGAAACAGTCGCCGCGTCCCAGGAGATCGGGCCCCTTCCAGCCGTAGTCAATCCGGAACGAAAAGCGACCGCTATGGAGTCGTTCAAAGCGTTCTGCGAGTCCTACTTCAAGGAGGTGTTTTACCTCCCGTGGTCGAAGATACACCTCGACGTCATTGCGAAGCTCGAACGAGTCGTTAAGAACGGCGAGGTCTTTGCGCTCGCTATGCCGCGTGGATCGGGTAAGACCACGCTGTGCCAGCTTGCGGTGTTATGGGCGACGATTACGGGCAAGTCCGACTTCGCGGTCCTAATCGCCGCCAACGCGTCGCGCGCCGATCAGCTCCTCGAAGACATTAAGGTGTGGACGGAGACGAACGACTTACTGTACGAAGACTTCCCAGAAGTCTGTCATCCGATCCGCAAGCTTGAACGCACGGCGCAACGCGCGCGCGGACAAAAGCTCAACGGCGAGCCGACGTACATTGACATGAAGCAGGGATCATTCGTCTTACCGACGGTACGCGGCGCGGCGTCCAGCGGCGCGTGCATAAAGACGGCTGGGATGATGGGCTCCGACATACGAGGTCTGTCGTACACTCGGCACGACGGCAAAAAGACTCGACCGACGCTTGCCCTCATCGACGATCCACAGACGCGTGAGATAGCGCAGTCGGCTACTCAGTGCGCGAATTGCGAGAGAATCATTAAAGCTGACGTTCTCGGCATGGCTGGCGCGGGGAAAAAGTTGGCGTGCTGCATAACAATGACGGTAGTGGCCGACGACGACGTAGCGCAACGTCTCCTCGATCGTTCCCGCAATCCTGAGTTTCGCGGCGAGCGATACCAGCTACTTGACGCGTACCCCGAAAACGTAGAGCTGTGGGAGCAGTACCGACGCATTCGTGAAGCTGAGCTTCAATCGGACGGTGATGGAACGCAAGCGACCGCGTTCTACGTCCAACATCGCGCGGAAATGGACGCGGGGGCCGAACCGACGTGGAAGGAACGCTACAACGTCGACGAAGTTTCCGCTGTGCAGCACGCTATGAATCTTCGCTTTCGCGACGAATCAGCGTTCCTCTCGGAGTACCAGAACTTACCGCCTCTAGCGGCGAGAGAGGAAGAGTCCTTCGACGGCGAGCGCATGAAGGCGTCGCTGTCGGGACGACCGACGGGCTGGATACCGGAGTCTGCACAGTTTTGTACCGCCATGATCGACGTCCACAAGAATTTACTGTTCTGGGCGCTCTGCGCGTGGGACGAGTCGTTCAACGGTACTTTGGTCGACTACGGGACGTATCCAGAGCAGAAACGATCGATGTTTACCCTTCAGGACGCGGCGCCGACCCTCCTGACCCTCAGCCCAGGAGGACTTGAAGCGGCGATCTACGACGGTATTAAAGAACTTTCCTCCTTCCTCTTTAACCGTCCCCTCAGTCGTGAAGACGGCGCCGATATAGGCTTGGATCGGCTGCTGATCGACGCGAACTGGGGCCCCATGACGGACGTCGTCTACCAGGTGATCGCCGATCAGGTAGACCATCGTGGGGTTATACTTCCCTCCCACGGCGTCTACGTCGGCGCCGCGTCCAAACCGTTCAGCGAGTACGCGTTCAAGCGCGGCGATCGAGCCGGACTTCATTGGCGAATCCCGAACGATCCTGCGCGTAAGCGTGTTCGGAAAATATCAATCGACACGAATTTCTGGAAGACGTTTGTGTTTTCCAGACTGAAGACTGCGCCAGGCGATCCTGGCAGACTAGCGATCGACGGTACCGAGCACGCGCTACTTGTCGAACACCTCACAGCCGAGACTTGCACCTCGGTTGAAGCTAAGGGCAAGCGCGTTGACGAGTGGAAAGCGAAACCAGGACGGGATAATCACTGGCTGGACTGTCTAGTCGGCTGCGCGGTCGGAGCGTCCGTCAACGGCGCCAAGTTGGCGTCGGCGAACGCTGGAATTAGAACTACGCGAACGAAGGTAGTTTCGCTCGCAGCTTTGCAAAGGGGATTATGATGTCAGAAGAAAAAGAAATAAGCGTCGAGTCGAAGATTGTGGAGAAACTTGAGGCGATTCGAGAAGAGATTTGTTTTCAAAACACCGTCAGTAGAGATGATCTTATTGATGCAGCGCGACACGTTGGATTCTGTGATGAAGACAAGTTGTGCCGATATATCGGAGACCAGATTTCCGCAGCGTTAGAACCTTTGAGCGAGAAGATAGATAAAAATCCCAATCTTCATTTGAGCAGTCCAAACAGATATGAGACAGTCTCAATTACGAAGGTCTTAATGGAACTAAAAGAGACGATCAATAAAAACGGAAAGGAATTAACGTCGGCGATTAAGAGCGTTGCGCGTGAGATTAAGAAGCTAACCGACCAAAAAGACCAAAAAGATCAAATAAAAACTTCAAAGGAGTTTGACGCCCAAAAAAGGAAGAACTCTTTAAAACATGAGCGCTATAGAAGTCGAGACGAACATCGTAGCCGCTGGGTTTACCCGGTTTCTGGACCCAACGAGGAGACGGACGAGCAACTTCGTTCCCTCTTTCCGCCTTTCGAGGCCGAGGTCTGGTCGAATCAGCGCCTTATGCCGAGTTTACTAGAGATTCAATACCTTGAGATTTTCCTCGCGGCTCCAGATTTGTTCGGCCGCCTCATCGCGCAGATTCCTAACGAGGCGTTGCGTTCGCCAGTCGCGGCTCAGTTAGACCTCCTCGCTCGCGACATGTTCGATCATGGGATTGAGCCGACTTTCGATCGCATCATGTTGCGGTACGAAGATTCCGCAATGAAGTCGTTCCTCATCGAATTGGACGCAAACGCTTCCTACAAGGACCTTGCCAACGCATTAGCGGACGAAGAAAAGCGCGAGTCGATCCTTCACGACGTTTTCCTTGGATTTGAACGCGCGAAAACGTTGCGCGAAGAGCCAAGGCAGATTAGTCTATTGCGCGAAAAGGAAACCTCGCCCGAAGAAAAATTGCAGAAGCTTCTCTCTCTTCAAAGAGAAACGCGAGAAAAACGTCAACAACAGGAGACCGCATGACAAAATCCGAACGCAAAGAGCTTGAACGCGAAGTTCGACGCTTGTACTGCGCGTACCATAATAAAAAAGCGTTCTACGACGATTACGGAAAAGCGTACCGTCTTCTCAGCGAGTGCATTGAGACGGCTGGTAGTCCGTTCCTTGAGAAACTGTTAGAGGTTCGCAAGCTCTTAGACAATTCGTTTCGACACGCGCGCGAAGCTATATCCGACCTCATGGACGACGACGTCGCTATGGCGTTTATAAAAGCGAGTCTGGACTCGCCAGAGGAAAGACGCCTCTACTTTGCTCAGAGGCAGATGGAGAGGTTTAATTAGGAGACTAAACATGCTTAGCAGCGACATGATTCTTAATCTATCAGAAGAAAAAAGGAACGAAGTCATCGACTTCCTCGTAACGTGGAACGACGTCATTGCGAAAAAGATGTTCGGCGATAATTTTTCAACACTCGGCGCACGTGGAATAGCAATTGAGATGTTCGACGAAGTTCTATCTGCTGTTCAAGAGTACGACTCTCCGAAAAAGTTTGCCTATCCGGACAGCTGGAAAAGATTCATCGAGAAATCGATCAACGAATCAAAGGAGAATGAACAATCTAAGAAGGCAGGTCAAGAGATGATAGACTTCTTTACTGTCGTCTGTCATCTATGCAACGAGAACGAACACGGCGACATTAATAATCCGGAGCCAAATATTCCTGATCTAACGTGTCGAATAGCGTTAGAAGCTGTGCAAGCGCACATCATTGGAGCCCAGACGCATAACGTTGCCTTTTAACGACCAAGCGCGTGCATAGAAACCACGCGCATACCAGGGGCTGCTGCGACTCCCCTTTCGGCTGGACCGGTTTCAAGGACAGAGACCTCGCAAGGTTCAGCTAATATAAGCCAGCAATACGCATAGTCTCCTTGAAGGCTCCCTCTTCGGAGGGAGCTGAGACTTCGACATGTAACCGCCATGGCGCGCTGGGCAACCGGCGCGCTCTTAAACCGGAGAAAGACATGAGTACAGAAGTTAAACGTGAGCTGATAGAAAAGGTAATCGGCGATATTACCTCTCCGAAGTCCGTACGCACCGACTCCGGCGAGGTCGAACAGCACGATATTGAAAAGCAACGAAAAGCTGTTGAGTGGGCAATATCGAGACTCGACGACCTTGAAGCTGAGGAAGCTGGTAAAAAAAGAGGAATTATCCTCGGTCAAATTCGCAACGTCGATCACATGTGAGGTTTAGAATGGGCTTGTTCTCGGAAATACTCGGACCTAGAAAAAAGGAAGTTTCGCTCGCCGATCTAAAAGCGACGCATTATGACGCGACGTCCAACGAAGACCTCAAAGAATATTGGCGGTGGACGGATAATAAGTCCGTGGACGCGTCCCTCGATCCCGCAACGCGTGAGAAATTGCGGAAAAGAGCGCGCTATGAAGTCGCTAACAACTCCTACGCGCTCGGCTGCGCGCTTGCTATTGCCGACGCCGTTGTCGGATCGGGCCCACGCCTACAAGTTCTAGGCGTCGATAGTAAAGACCTTACAAAAGAGATAGAG
>CAMZHY010000229.1 GCA_947307005.1 uncultured Planctomycetaceae bacterium | reverse complement strand
GAAAAAAGAAAAAACGGTTGTATCATTAGTACGCGACGCGTTTTAACTCGCAGCGCGTCCGCGTATTTTATCATGAACAGCGAGATTATTCGCGCTCGGAAGCGGACTTGTCAACAGCGCCGCGCCGATTCGTGAAAGACGCCGACCTTTGAGATCGACTCCCTTCTCCTTACGATTAAGGATTACCCGATGAAAAAGAACGCCAAACGCCGTTGCGACGCCGCCGTCGCTAAGAAGAATCACAAGCCTACGACGCTGCGCCTTGAAAGTCTCGAATCTCGCGAGCTCCTCAGCGTCGCGCCCGGAAGCGAACTGTTCGGCGCCAATAACGCGAGCTTCGGCGACTTTATCGCCCTTTCCAGCGCCGCCGCTTCGCGCGACGCCGACGTTCTCGATCTTTCCGCCGCCATGCTCGACGGCGCCGCAGTTCAGCCCGCCGCTTCCGAACCGGGAGCGAGTTCGATTACCGTCACGTCCGCGGACGACGTCGTCGACGCCAACGACGGCGTCGTTACGCTTCGCGAAGCGATTAATAACGCCGCCGCCGGCGATACGATTACTTTCGACGATTCCCTCGGCGGCGCGACGATCGCGCTCAACGAAGCGCTCCCGCTGGATAAGTCGGTAACGATCGACGCGTCCGCTCTTTGGAACGTCGAATACGACGCGCCGGCGCTGACGATCAGCGGAAACGGCGCGACGCGTCTCTTTGAAGTCGCTGCGGGAACGGAGACGAACCCGGTCGCGTTCAAAGGTTTGACCTTCGCCGACGGCTATCATTCCGACGTCGGCGGCGCGATTTGGGCGGCGTCCGGATACGTAACGGTCGAAAGTTCCGTCTTTACGGGCAACCGCGCTGGCGTCGGCGGCGCGATTTACGTCGAGGGCGCCGACTCTTCGTTGACGCTGACCGACTGCGACTTCTCGCAGAACGCCGCGCAAAACGGCGAAGGGGGCGCTCTCGCAATTGTCGACTCGACCGTAACGATCACGGGCGGAACGTTCCAAGAAAACACGGCGAAAACAGGCGGCGGCGCGATTCGCGTCGAGGGCGCGGACGCCTCGTTGACGCTGACCGACGTCGACTTTTTGCGGAACGCCGCGCAAAACGGCGACGGCGGCGCTCTCGCAATTTACGACTCGATCGTAACGATAACCGGCGGAACGTTCCAAGAGAACTCGGCGAACTTTGTCGACGCGGAGCCGAATAACGTGATCTATCTATACTTCGGCGGTTTAGCGGACGGTAGAAGGGATCCGCACTCCGACCTTATTCCGGCTCTCGATTTCGACGGCGATCCGACGACGTTCTCCGAAAGCGAACTCGAATTCATTAACGAAGTCTATCTTGTGGTCGCGGAAGACTACGCGCCTTTCAACGTGACGGTCACGACGGATCAGTCGGTCTTTGACGCGGCGACAAACTGGATTCGCGTTGTAATTACCGGCATTAGTGAACTTGGAGACGACGGTCGAGGTGGTTACGCGTTCTTGAATACGTTCGGTAGATGGAAGGACAGAGACAGTTGCTACATCTTCAGGAATTCAAAATACTCTTTAAGTGCGGGAGCTGTTGCGGCAAACGTTTCGCACGAAGTCGGTCACACGATGGGACTGGAGCACGATGGCGTCTATAACCTAGGTTACTATCGCGGTTCCGCGCTTTGGGGACCGATCATGGGCAATCCTGCCTACAATCCTGACCACACTCATTCTACTTTGATCCAGTGGAGCAAAGGCGAATACGAAGGAGCGACGAACACAGAGGACGATATCGCAATCCTCGCCGGGCTTCTCGGCTTTAAGGAAGACGACTACGGGAATTTTTTGAGCGAGGCTTCGGAGCTTTCGACGTCCTATCTCAACGCGGGCAATCTTATCGCGGACGGGATTATTACGAACGAGGACGACGTCGATTTCTTCCGTTTCGTCGCGACGGACTCGACCTACGTGATCGACGTCGTCGGGACGGGCGCCGATTTCTCGAATGCGGACGAGAACGGCTGCGCCGCAAACCTCGGCTATACGAACCTTGACCTGCTCGTTAAGGTCTACGACGCGGCGGGCTCGCTCCTTTATACCTGCGATCCGACCGACTCCCTCTTCGCGCACTTCCAGCTCGACGGACTTAACGTCGGCGAGACGTATTATTTGAGCGTCGAAGGGACGGGCTGCGGCGACACGACGGTTCCGGGCGAAGGCTATACCGCGTACGGCAGCGTCGGTCAATATTACGTCACGATTTCGCCGACGACGCTCGCGAATTTCGTCGGCGAAGAACGGTACGAGTCGCTTGAGACGAAGACGGCGATTCAGACCGGCGCTGCGACGGCGCGCTACGGCGAGGCGTGCGATAACGTTTATCAGTCTACGGGCGGAGGCGTCTTCAACCATAACGGTCGGCTGACGGTCGTCGACTCGAACTTGTTGGGGAACCGTGCGGACGGCTTGGGGGGCGGCGTCTACGCCCAAGGGGGCGAAACGAAGCTTATTAATTGCGCGGTGGAGTCCAACGACGCTCCGTGCGCCATTTACGGCGACGACGCGACGTTGTCGCTCGAAAGTTGCGCGCTTAGAGGCAACGGTCGCGACGCTCTTATGATCAAAAGCGGCGACGTTTCGCTGACGAGTTGCGACGTCGGCGGCAACGGCGCGCGCGGAATTTGCGTCTATGAAGGCGAAGTCTCGCTGACGGATTGCGCGATAACCGGCAACTCGGACGGCGGTATCGACGCCAGCGGAGGCGTCGTCTCGCTGAAGAATTGCGAGGTAGTCGGAAACAGTAATAATAGCGTTTTCATCGGAAGCGACGCCGTTCTAACCGCGACCAATACTCTTATCGCTGGAAATATCGGTAAATACTATGTTAGAAGAGTCATGTATGTCGGCGGTTTGGAACTTTACGGAACGGCGACGTTCTACAACTGCACGGTCGCAGGCAACGACGCGGGAGACGTCAATTTAGGGAAAAACGCCATCCTCAACGCGTATAATACGATTATCTTAAACGTCTGTAGTTTTGCGAACGAACCGTACGGTCCTGTCAACCCCGGCGCGTATAACACGATTTCCGGCGAAACCGTTGCGAACGCCTACAATACTTTGTCGAATTTCACCGACTGGACAAACGGCGAAAACAACTTAATTTACGACGCGTCGCAGCCGCTCTTTACGGACGCGGCGAACGAAGACTATACGCTCGCGGAGAACTCTCGAGCGCTCAACAAGGGAAGCAACCAATACGTAGACGCGACGACGACCGTCGACCTCGTCGGGAACCCTCGCGTCTTCGGCGGAAGGGTCGATCTCGGCGCTTACGAATCCGTCGTCGTCGTGGAAACGCCTTCGACGGTCGTCACGACGGCGGACGACGTTTTCGACTTCTCCGACGGAAAGATTTCATTGCGAGAAGCGCTCTTCTACGCCTTTTCCGGAGACGCGATCACCTTCGACTCTTCCCTCAGAGGCGCGACGATCGCGCTCAACAGAGAGGTTTGGCTGAACTGGTCGGCGACAATCGACGCGTCCAATCTCTGGGACGAGGAAAACCAAAAGCCGGGGCTGACGATCAGCGGAAACGGCGCGACGCGTCTCTTTGAAGTCGCCGCGGGAACGGAAGCGAATCCTGTGACGTTCAAAGGTTTGACTTTCGCCAACGGTTATCACTCGGACGTCGGCGGCGCGATTTGGGCGTCGTCCGGATACGTAACGGTCGAGAATTCCGTCTTTACGGGCAACAGCGCGAGTAGCGGCGGCGCCGTCTACTCAAACGGAACCGCGACGATTGAAAACTCCGTCTTCACGGGCAACAGCGCGGACAACGGCGGCGCCGTCTTTGTCGGCTCCGACGCTTCGTTGACGCTGACGAATAGCGATTTCACGCAGAACGTCGCGACATACGGCGGCGGCGGAGTCTACGCCGACGGAAGTTTGACGATAACCGGCGGAACGTTCCAAGAGAACTCGGCGGAAACCGGCGGCGCTCTTTTTAATCGCGGGACGTTGGCGCTTGAGAATTGCGTCGTCAACGACAATGACGCGACGGGATGGGGCGGCGGAGTTTACTCCGAGAATGGCGAAATTACCGCCGTCGACAGCGCCTTGACGAACAATACCGCTTCCGGGCGAGGCGGCGCGATTGCGGCTTCTTTCTCGTCGATATCGCTCGACAACTGCGACTTCGTCAACAATGAAGCGACCGTTGGCGGCGGCGTCTACGGAGCCGGAGACTGGGGGGAGGTAGGCGGCGGCGGAATAACAGCGGTCGACAGCTCCTTCACAAACAATACCGCGACGGACGGGTCGGGCGGCGCGATCTGCGGCGTCGTCTCGTCGCTCGTCAATTGCGACTTCAGCGATAATCAAGCGACAGGCGCCGGCGGCGGAGTTTTCTCTGCGGGCGGCAACGGCATGACGCTTACCGACAGCGCCTTTACGAACAATAGTTCCGGCGGGAGGGGCGGCGCTCTCTGGAATCACGGGTCGTTGTCGCTCGACAACTGCGAAGTCCGCGGCAATTCCGCGACGGACTGGGGCGGCGGCGTCTACTCTGCGTACGGCGACATAGCGATTGCCAACGCTACCTTCACGAACAATGCTTCCTCCGGTCTAGGCGGCGCGATTGCGGCCGTCTATTCGACGTTATCGCTTGATACGTGCGAGGTCGGCTCCAATGAAGCGGTCGGCGGCGGCGGAATTTTTGGCGCCGACGAGGAATGGGGGAACGTTGGCGGCGGCGGAATAACGGCGGTCAACAGTTCCTTTACGAACAATACCGCGACGGACGGGGACGGCGGCGCGATCTGCGGCGGCGTTTCGTCGCTCGTTAATTGCGAGGTCGGCGATAATCAAGCGACAGGCTCCGGCGGCGGAGTTTTCTCTGCTGGCGGCGGAAATACGACCCTTACTAATTGCGCCGTAACGAACAATACCGCTTCGAGCGGATCGGGCGGCGGCGTCTACATTGATTGCGGCGAAGAAGGAACGACGACGGTTTCCGGCGGCGCCTTTACGAACAATAGTTCCGGCGGGAGGGGCGGCGCTCTCTGGAATCACGGGTCGTTGTCGCTCGACAACTGCGAAGTCCGCGGCAATTCCGCGACGGACTGGGGCGGCGGCGTCTACTCCGAGTATGGCGACGTCACGGTTGCCAACACTCCCTTCACGAACAATACTTCCTCCAGTCTAGGCGGCGCGATTGCGACCGTCTATTCGACGTTATCGATTGATACTTGCGAGGTCGGCTACAATGAGGCGACCGCCGGAGGCGGAGTTTATGGCGCCAACGAGTGGGGGGGCGTTGGCGGCGGCGGAATAACGGCGGTCGACAGCTCCTTTACGAACAATATCGCGACGGACGGGATAGGCGGCGGCGTCTGCGGCGTCGTCTCGTCGCTCGTCAATTGCGACTTCAGCGATAATCAAGCGACAGGCGCCGGCGGCGGAGTTTTCTCTGCGGGCGGCAACGGCATGACGCTTACCGACAGCGCCTTTACGAACAATAGTTCCGGCGGGAGGGGCGGCGCTCTCTGGAATCACGGGTCGTTGTCGCTCGACAACTGCGAAGTCCGCGGCAATTCCGCGACGGACTGGGGCGGCGGCGTTTACTCCGAGTATGGCGACGTAACGGTTGCCAACGCTCCCTTCACGAACAATACTTCCTCCAGTCTAGGCGGAGCGATTGCGATTTACGAAGCGTCGTTATCGCTTGACAATTGCGACGTCGGCTCCAATGAGGCGTCTGGCGGCGGCGGAATTTGCGGCGTTGATTACTGGGGGAACTTCGGCGGTTGCGGAATAACGGCGGTCGACAGTTCCTTCACAAACAATATTGCAACGGACGAATCGGGCGGCGCGATCTGCGGCGGCGCGTTGACGCTCGACAATTGCGAGGTTAGCGGCAACGCGGCGGCGACTGGCGGCGGCGGAGCCTACTCCGGAGAGGGTGAAACAACGATTGTCGACTGCGCCTTTACGAACAATCTCGCTACGGGCGAAGGCGGCGCTCTTATTAGTTACGGGGCGTTGTCGCTTGTCGACAGTTCCTTTACGAACAATACCGCTTCGGACTCGGGCGGCGCTATTGTTAGTCGAGGGACGTTGTCGGTCGCCAACAGCGTCTTTACGAACAACGTCGCTTCCGGACCGGGCGGCGCGATTGCGATTTACGACGCGCCGTTATCGCTCGGCAATTGCGACGTCAGCTGCAATGAAGCGTCTAGCGGCGGCGGAATTTGCGGCGTTGATTACTGGGGGAACTTGGGCGGCTGTGAAATAACGGCGGTCAATAGCTCCTTTACGAACAATACCGCGGCGGACGGACCGGGCGGCGCGATCTG
>CAMZHY010000228.1 GCA_947307005.1 uncultured Planctomycetaceae bacterium | reverse complement strand
CAAGAAATGAAGACGTCAATAATTTAGGTTCAGGATGTTTTACTTGATAAACAAGACGTCTAAGTTATACTGAATCAACAATAAAGACATAAGAATTCCACGTGTTTTTGAGCGTTAAATTCGTTCGTTTTTGAAACAAACGACGGAAATAATTGTTCTTAATCGACTTCGTCAGGTGATTTTCCTTGCCGCAAACAAAGAGATCGACCGTTTCAAAACGATATTTCAACGACGTTTATGATAATATGAGTAAGAAAAGCGCTTCTATGGAAAAACGACCGATAAGTCTTCTGATCGCGTTGGTCTTGGCGATTGGCGTCACGCCGGGCTTGGTTTTTGCGGCTTCTTCAGAGCCGGCTGATTCAGAAGCGAATAATTACGGCGTCTTTATCGACGGCGATCACGTTGTCGACGATATGATCAAAAAGCATGGAGAGCGCGCTCATCCGAGGATTGTCATGACCGAGGATAGGTTCGCCAAACTGAGGTCGCGTCTAGGGGACGGTTCGACGACGGCGATCCTTCTCGAGAAACTCAAAAAAGAGGCGGACGGCAAGCTCGGATTGAAGGTCAACGAATATAAGATCACCGACAACCTAAGACTTCTTGAAACGTCGAAAAGCATCCAGAGACGCGTCGCCGCTCTGGCTCTGGCATACCACATCTTCGGCGCTGAGAAATATGCCGAACGCGCCTATAAAGAGCTTGAGGCGGCCGCCAATTTCCCAGATTGGAATCCGTACCATTTCCTCGATACCGCCGAGATGTGCACGGCTTTCGCAATCGGTTACGACTGGCTCTATAACTGGATGAACGACGAGCAGAGGGCGCTCGTTAAAGAAACCCTGATAGAAAAAGGTCTTAACCAGATCATGGAGGATTATGAGGACAAGCCCGACCGCAAACGTACTTATCGGTGGTATCAGGATTCCAAGGGAGACAACTGGAAGCTCGTCTGCGCCGGAAGCGCGAACATGGCGGCGCTTGCCATAGGAGACGAGACCGACGCAAGGGAGATTTCTTCCAAGGTTCTCACATACGGCTATAAGGAAGCGTATTCTTTCGTTCGCCGCGCGTATAGCGTCGTCGACGGAACATATACCGAAGGGCTCGGTTATTGGGATTACGCCACCTATTATCTCGGTCTTCACTCTTCCTCGTTGAAAAGCGCGACGGGAACAGACTATGGTCTCGCCGACCATGAAGGGCTTCGAAAATCCGTCGATTTTGTCCGCTATATGAGCTCTAACACGCCGAGATCTTTCAGTTTCGGCGACGACGGCGACAGCCGCGACACGGGCTGGTCCGTCTTTCTGTGGCTTGGCGAGAACTTTAAGTCGCGCGATATATCTTCCGTCCGTCTTAAAAAGATAGCGACCGCTCCGTTCGATTATCTCGACGTTTTGTGGATCGACGAGGAGGGCGGCGCCGGTTCGCAAAACGCCAGTCCTACCGATTGGGGCGCCGTCGGTTCGTCCAACGCAAGCTTCAGAAACACGTGGGATGAGAACGGGCTCGTCGCGGCGCTTCACGCCGGAATCAACGAATATAAGTACCACGGCCACTATGATCTGGGCTCGTTTTATATTGAGTCGAACGGAGCCAGATTCTTCACGGACCTTGGAAATGAGAATTATGAGCTTAAAAACCGTCGGCATGCTTACCGTATCAGAGCCGAAGGTCACAATACGCTTGTGATCAACCCGTCGAAGGAACTTGACCAGAGCGAAGGCGCGGAATGCCTCATAACCGATTTCCAAGCGGGAAGAGAAGCCTACGCCGTCGTCGATTTGACCGACGCGTACAAGGCGAGCGGCGCCAAAAGGGTTGTTCGCGGCCTCAAAATGATCAAGGATAAAGAATGCGTGATCGTTCAAGACAAGATTTCTCTTAACGCCCCGGGCGAGATATATTGGTTCGCTCACACAAAGGGAGAGATCAGCGTCGCTTCCGACGGAAGGAGCGCCGTTGTGACCGTAGGATCAGACAGATTATGGGTAGAAATCTTAAGCGAGGGCGGCAAATTGACGGCGATGAAAGCCGAACCGCTTCCGACGACCCCCGTCGTATCCAATCAGGCGAATAACAGCGAATACAGAAAGCTTGCGATCCATCTGACGGAAACAAAGGATACGGTAATCTCCGTAGCTTGTATTCCGCTCAAAAAGGGCGAGACAAAGCCCTCGTGGACTCCGTCAGGGGTAACCGATTTCGGTTCCAGCATGTCTCGTTAGAACGTCAATTAATCGCGCCGCCGTCAAAAGTCGCTTGCGCGTTCGGCAACGCCTGTGCGGGGGCGTTGCTGAACGCGTTGTTTTGTCCTTGAAAGGAAAGAACTTTGCCGTCAGGGCAGGCGGATTTCGACGTCTTTCGCGCGCTCGGTCGGATCGACGGTCAGCGTCGCGACTTTGCCGTCGCGAACTTCGCCTTGGACGGTCGTGTTTTTCGCGGCGAAGAGTTTGAACTCGACGTTCCACGTCTTCGGGAGCGCGGGCGCGACGAAAATGCGGTCGCCGTCGTTCTGGAGCGCGAGACTTTGGACGGCGGCGTTGAGGACGCCCCCGTTGTCTTGATCGGGAATCCAGTCGAAGTTCGGACCCCAGAAGACGGGGAACCGTTCCGATTTAGCCGTGTTTCTGGCGCGAACGACGAGATTTGCTCGCGCGCCTTCCGCGTCGCCGAGGTAGGAGCAGAAGAGGTCGTCCTGTCCCCAGCCGGACGAATGGCGGTCGAGGCGGAGTTTGTACGCGTTTCGCGCCAGTTCGGCGTTCGGCTTTTCAAAGGAATAGAGCCGGAACGGGAAGACGGGGTACAGTTCCGGGTTCTCGACGTTGCGCTTGAGGTCGAATCGAGCCGCGGGGGCGAGCGCGTCGAGTCCGGACGCGTCGTCATGCCGAACGGGAACCTCGGGCGCCTTGGCGAGGAGCGCGGACCAGAACGCGCGGTCTTCGGCTCTCGTTAGCGTCTCCGGGAGCGCGAGAAGCCGCTCCGTTACGGCGCGGATTCCCGCGACTTCCGGCGCCGGATCGTCGCAGTCCCACCATGTTTCGAGCGCCTGCGCGGGCGTCATTTTCAATTTGCCCGTCGCCGGATCTGTTTTGTAGTAGGAGTCGAAGAATTTCAAAATCGCGTTCGCGGTGGGGACCGCTTTTTCGCGCAGGAACGCTTCGTCCTCCGTGAACTCGTAATATCGAATCGCCATAAAAGCAAGCTCCAGCCCTCCGACCCATTCTCGCTTATGGCACCCGCTTGTCTGCAACTTGTCGTCGCGTTCGTTCCACGGCTGGCGGCCGTAAGTCTCGGGGAAGACCGCGCCGTCCATGTAGATGCATTCGGGGAAATACGCGCCTTCGCAGTTGAGATATTTCTTTGCCCGGGCTTCGCAGATCGGAACGATCGCGCAATATCGGTCGAAGAGCGTCTTCATCAGCTCGAAGTCGCCCGAATTGAACATCGAGTAGTAGGGGAGCCGGGTGTTCTGCCACCAGTATCCCGGTCCCCATCGGCGATAGTCGTGACCCCCGGGTGCGCCCGGGTGCGCGTGGGTAAAGAGTCCGCCGTTGAACTTGATCGGATAGTTTCCGCGTCCATGGCACGCGTTGACGTAACGCTGGAGCGCGTAGGCGCGCGAGACGTCGAAGGTCTCGGCGGCGACGGCGGCGCGCCCGGCGTCGTCCATGTCGGCGAGCGCCGACAGGTTGGGGGAGAAGCGGACCCAGCTGCGATCGGCGAAGTCGCGCCAGTATCGTTCCGTCGCTTCACGTCGTTCCTGAATCGGGACGGAATCGGCGTCGCCCGCGATCTTCTCGATCTCTTCGAGCCATTCGTCTAGGGTCGGCGTCTGAGCGGTATGAACGGCGATTTCAAAACGCCGCGAGCGACCCGCCGCGCCTTGAAGCGTCGTTTCGTCGAGTTGCCGCGCGTCGTCCCCTCGCATGAGAATTCCGAACGTCCGATTGACGTAGGGGTCGGGCGCGTATCCGGGAATATCGTCGAGTCCTTGGGCTTTGGCGATTTCGTCGTAGTATTTCGTTTTGATATTGCGGTGATAATAACCGACGCGGTCGCGTTCTTTGAACGACTCGCTCGTTACGACGACGTCGTTTTGAACGACGACGCGTTCCGAACCGTCCGGAGTGTGCCAAGGACCGCTCACGAGGGGATCGACGAGCGTCTCGCCCTGCGTTCTGAGGAGCGTCGCAGAGGCGACGGGCGCGATTTCAAGGTCGCTTTCAATTTCTAGAACGACGTTCGGGCGTTCCGCGTCAACCCAAAGGAGGACGCGCGTCTCGCGCCCTTGAGGGCCGTAGACGACCGAAACGACGCCCTTTTCCGCGTCGAGCTCCTGACGGAACGGCGTCGTCGTCTCCGGCGCGGGGGCGTCGCCGAGCGTCGCGATTTCGACGGCGCCGACTTTGGCGAGCGTCCCGTAGTCGTCCCACGAGTCGGTTCGCGCGAAGAGGAGCCGGGCGCGGCCGTTGGCGTCGAACCACGCGTTGACCGTGACCTCGCCGTTGCCGAGCGGCATGGAGCCGCCCCAATCTTCCGAAGGTGAGTCCCATACGACGCGATAGGGAGACGGCGTCGAATCCGTCGCGTCGGCGCCCCAAAGATTTTGCGCGACCGCGACGGCGACCGTCGCGATCATCGCGGTGATTAACGTTGTTCTCATGTTCATATAACGCCTCGTTATTCTGTCGGAGCGTCTGAATCGACGACCCATCGCCAATTTCTACTACTGCCGGTAAAATGAACGTCGGGCATGGCGTTTAAGAGTCGTTGTATCGTCCTTTTGCCGACGCCCAGTTCTTCCCCCATTTGATTTCTGGTTATTCGTGGATTTTGCATGATTATTGTTCGTAGTTGCCGACATAAGTCGTCGAAACTCTTTTTAGCGGCTTTAGGGGAATTCTTTTGAGTTTCGTTTGGAGCGCCATTTGGAGCGCCATTTGGAGCGCCATTTGGAGCGCCATTTGGAGCGCCATTGGCACTCCAAATGGCGCTCTGAGAATCATCTTGTTCCCAACCGTCCCCGCAGTGACGGTGAAAACGGACTGTAAAGCCATATCCGTCTCGGAGGAAATCGACCTTAACTCCGGCGGCTTGACAGGATTCGTAAATCCTTTTCAGACCCGTCGCAAAGTTCTCCAGGTCCTTTGAATAGTAGAGGGTTTTGGCGATCAAAGGATTGCGACGGATCGGTTTGCGCGACTCGTTGACGAACTGCTCGGGCGCGACGTATTCCGGAAAAGGACCGGGGCTGTAGACGTCGATGTAGCTTTTGTAGATCGCCGCCTCGACGCTTTCTCGCGATTCGATAATCCGATGCGCGAACGCGTTAATTACCGCTTCGCGAACCGCGTCGACCGGGATTTCGGGAATCTCTTTGCGTTCTAAGCTTCCGTCGAACTCGACGCGCCAGTCCATCGCGTCGACGATATATTGAACGGCCCTGTCGGCGAGGGCGATGATCGAACCAGTGTAGCGTCTGATATCGGTGAACGTCAACCGTTTGTCCGACGCAAACTTCGCCATCTGGAGCTCGTTGATTCCGCAATCGACAAAGAGCGCCGCGCCCGCGTTTAATAATCGATCCCCTTCGGCGAGTTCCAACTTTGTAAGCGTCTCTTTGATATTCTTTCGCGTAATCTTCTGCGGAACGGCTAGCCGTCCCGCGTCATGCGACTTTTGAACGAATTCCTCAAAGGCTTCGACGTCGACCTCGGAAACGTCGTATCGAGAAAGCTGCGTTTCCCAAGACGACGTTCTGTTTTCCCGGTTATGAAGCGCCTCGTCGTAGGAGCCTTGATCCATCGCGACGTCTTCGTCCGCGACGCGGATATAGGGCAGTCGATAGGCGAGATACGGACGACGGGACCCTTCAAAACGAACGTGGACGACGGCGCGATCGCCATACGTCTGCTCCTCGACGATCGGATAGATTTCGGGTCTAATATTCGCTCGAACCGCTTGACTTACATCCCGTAACGTCGATTCGTTGATCGTTTGCCCGACGACGTCGCCGTCGTTCTTCACGCCGAAATAGAGGTCGCCCGAGCCGTGTTTATTAAGAATCGCCGCGATAGAAATAACGCCGCCCCGGAGTTCGGCCGTACTCTTCTTAAACTCAATCCGCTCGGTTTCTTTTCCGATGTTGACCCGATCTGCCACCGTTCTTTGTCTCCGAATCATTCGCGTTGCTTTACGGACAGGCTTAACCAGCAACGCGTATTATCCCCCAATCGTCTTAGTAAGTCAACGCGTTTCGGCGTTTTCTAAATTTGGCGCGCCACGAAAAGTTTCACGCGCCATTTGGCGCGCCAATTGGAGCGCCATTTAGAGAAGTTGTTTAGAGAG
>CAMZHY010000227.1 GCA_947307005.1 uncultured Planctomycetaceae bacterium | reverse complement strand
TGAAATCGGTCTTCAACTCGTTGAGAGGCACGTGGTGAATCCAAACGTAAGAAGTGACCGAATCGAATCCAAGACCTTCAATCATCTTCACGGGGTCGGTGAGCGTCGCTTCGCCCGGGATGTTCGGTCTTCCCCAGTAGACGGCGTTAAGGTGGAGATCGGGAAAACCGGCGGCCTTTGTTTTCGCGCGGAACCGTTCAATCGCGGCTTTTGTCGCCTCGAAAGAGCCGAAATTCTCGCCGAACTTCGTCAACTCGTAAATGGAAAAATAGGGCGCTCCGTTGATTTTCCAATAATTGGGCTGTTTAAAATACTTCTCGATGACAAGATCGCAAATCTTATCGAACGTTTCGGGCGTAACCTTTCCAGGATAGATTAGCGCGCTGGGGACGTCTTTGTGTTTCGGGAAAATTTCAACCCAATCGTGGTTAGCCCACATGAGCGCGAATTTGATCTTATCGCGATTCTCCGCGTGAAGGAAACCGTCGTCGATTGTTCTTTCAAGGAACGGACCGTCGTCGTAGTAATACCAGTCGAAGAGGAACACGTCGACGCCGTGGCTCGCGGCGCAGTCGATCTTCTGCGCCATGTCTTTAGGATCCGCCTCGTCGGTATAGCCCCAAAGCGGGACTTTCGGCTGCTGATGACCTTCAAATCGCGGTCTTGCGTTTTTCACCAATTCCCATTCGGACCAACCTTTTCCAAGGCGCTCTTCGTTGCGTTTGTCGAGATGATAATTGCCGAAATAGTAGGAAACGACCTCGATATCGTCGGAAGTCGCGTCTTTGGCGTCGTCGGCGCGGACGCCGAATCCGTTAAAACAGGAAACGAACGTCAGCAGCGTCAAGACGGACCAAAACCGCGTCGTGCGAAATAACTGCGCAACTCTCATGAAAAACCCTTTTTCTGTAAACAAGGAACAAACTCAAGGAACGCGCGCGAACAAATAAACGCGCGACCGCTCTCAACGAAGCGCATTATACGCCAAAAAAGTTACCGACGCAAATTTTGGCGATTATTTAAATTTCGAATCTGCCCATTCGGAGCGACGGAAGGACGTTTATCGGCGTTTTGCGTGGAAGAAACGGACTGTTTCGGCGTCTCTTTCGTCTCGGATTTATCAGGAGAACCGTTCTTTGGAATTTTAGGAGCCTTCTTTTGCTTCTTGCTCGTCTTCTTTTTATCCTTCGGCGCCAACGTCGCGACGACGAGTAAAACGATCGTCGCGCCGACGAGCAAAACGACTCCAAAAGCAAGGATGGGAATCTGTTGAAACGATTCCGATTCAAGCGCTTCTTTCGCGTCAAAATACGGATAGAGCCGCGCGTTCTGCAGAATTTGACGCATCGTCGCATAAAACCCGACCAGCGAGCTTTCGCAGAAAATCATCGCGACCGCCAGCGACCGTCCGCTAAGCTTTTTCAGTTTATTCAGGAGGACAAAGAAGAAGGGAAAAATCATCGACGCGCCGATTCCGATCAAAAGGACATTCCAGAGGACCGGGTTCCAACGTTCTTCGTTTTGGAGCGGCGCGGCGGACTCCAACGCGTACTTGCCGACCGCGGCGGCGGCGATAAGAACGCCCGGCAGCATCAGAAAGAACGCAAGCCCAGTCGTTCGCGACATGTACGTCTCGGCGTTTTCCTGAATCGGTTTGCGCGGCGCGCGCTTTTTGCGTTTCCCTTCTTCCGGCTCCTCGGCGTTTTCGGCGGCGCGAAGGCGCGAAATCTCTTCTGAAGTCAATTTGCGAGGACCGCGATACAGGTAATACGCGTCAAAAACGAACCACGTCGCCAGCGCGAAGAAACCGACGCCGAAGACCCCGGCAAATCGAAGAAATATCTGAGGATCGGACCAATACGCGCCGAGTCCGCTCGCCGTCGCGGCGCCGCCGAGAGCGAGTTTGCCGAAAGAAATCGCGGAATTGCGCCAGACGGGCTCCCATTCGTAGGGACGCTCCCAAAAGGTCCAGAAGCTCGAAAAAAATAGGCCGACTCCCGCGTAACAGCAGGTCGCGACGCACGCGTGGAACGCCGTTCGCCATCGTTTTTCCGCAAGCGCCCCGGCGGCGGCGAAACGACTGGCGCAAAAACCGACAAAGAACAATAGAACCGCGGCAAACCAATGACCGGCAAGGAGAATCGACGAGGTGAAAAACGCGTTCGGTCGCGTCGCCTGAGTAAAAAGGAGCGACGCGGTCGCAAAGAGAACGCCGATCGCGACAATAACGGGAGTCTGCTGAAAAAAACGTTGGGCGAGCCGTTTCGACGCGACGCCTCCGACAAGCCACAGGAGAATCGCCGTCGGCGTTCCAACGAGCCAAAGTCCCATCGGAATCAAATGAAGCGCGAACCCCAGAGTCCTAATGAACTCGACCAGCCAGTACGGCGCGGAAACGCCCTGAACTGGGGCGGCGTCAAAAACAAGCATTTTTAAGCTCCCAAACGTCCTCAATGCGACGAAGGCGACGTCCGACAAGCAAACGTCCTCTGAGAAAACCGTCGCGTTTCATTTCAGGACGCGTCCGCTCGGACGCGCGCGCCCCTAAGCGATTTTGTTCTAGCGAGACAATCGTCGATTGAAAAATCAATCAGCGCCAGACATTCGTTTCGAGTCATCGCGTCCGTCACCGTAAGATTCAATACGTACGCCTCAATCACGCAGTACAGGCGAGCGGCGATCAGTTCGGGCTTTCCCGGTCGAAAAACGCCCTGCTCGATTCCTTCCGTGATGAGTCGTATGAGAAGAAATCGAAAACCAAAGGTTCGGGCGCTCGCCTTCTTGCGCACGTCGGCGCCGGAAAATTTCAGCGAGGTCAGATAATCGAGGACGACGGACATAAACGCCCTGTTGTCGTCGAGCAACTTGACGGTAAGACGAAGAATCCGACGCAACTTTTCGTCGACGGACAAATTTGCGCGATTCATGACCTTTCTGACCGATTCCGACATTTTGTTGGTCGAAAGCTTAATCGCGTAGATAAAGATCTGATCCTTGTCTTTGAAGTACTTGTAGATCGACGTGCGCGAAATCCCGCAACGATTCGCAATTTTCTGATAGGTCACGCCGCCAAAGCCTTCTTCGGCAAAAAGCTCAAACGCGCGTTCCAAAATCATAACGCGACGCCGATGGTGGTCTACCTGCAACGACATGTGCCTCACACGCTCCGTCGAGACGCGCCTCTCCCCGCGTTCGTCTCGATACAAAAAATCAAACGACAAAAAACGCGCCGACGTCGTTAGACGCCGACGCGTTGCATTATAGGAAAGCGCCGGAAAAAATTCCAGAGCAAAACGCGACGCGCCGAACCGGATCAGGTTCCGTCAGGACGCGCGAGAAACGCCTTGAGCGGAAAATCGTCCGGAATGTTTTCGCTTCGCTTCTGAAGCTCCGTCTGATATTCCTGAACCGTGTTGGCGATCTGCGCGGCGATATCGGACGAAGAATCGTACTTCAGAACGGGCGCGCTCTCAACGACTTTCGCCCAAAGGTCGATTTCCTGCTTGAGCGCGTCGAAGTTCTTCTCGGCGTCGTTCATGCGTTCGACTTCGAGCTTTTCAATCTCCGCGTACGAATCGTCGCGCTTCTGAATCATGAACTCGATGAAATCGCGACAGTAATAGTCGTTGAAGACGCCGGTCTGGATCGCGAGATCAAGTTCGGTCTCGGGAGAACTCTCCCAAGCCTTGATCCAAAGCTTCGCGGCGTTGAAAACGGATCCGACGCTTTCAGGAAGAGGACCGAGTTCAAGAATCGGGTTGTTGCCGTTATACCCCTGCCAACTGCTGAGCAACTGCAAGGCGTCGTCGCGCGCTTCCTTGATCTTGCCGTCTTCCAATTCTTTCGCGATGAACGCTTCCGAATCGGCCGCAGCCTTCAGACGCGCGGCGATGCGCTCGTCGCGACGAATCACTTCCTGGAAAGAAAACTCTTTCGGGAAGACCGTCTCGAGCTGTTCAAGGACGATCAGATATTTCTCCGTTTCGTCCATGAGTTCCGACGTCATTTGAGGCAAATACTTCAGCTTAGGAAAATCCTCGCGATGAAGGAGCGCGACCCAAGAGTCGAAGCTGGCGAGGAACTCCTTGTTCGCTTCTTCAGGCTGACCGGCGTTGTAACGGTCGCGCACCGCCTGACGGTGTTCGCGCGCGGATCGAGCTTCGGGAGTCTGCTCGAAAGCGACCTCCATCTCGTGGAAGTCCGCGCCCATAATATCGCGGAACATTCGTGAGAATCGTTCTTCATTCGAGAGGCTGTCGATTTCGGCGACGATATCGCGCGCTTCGCTCTTCTTCTCGGGTCTCGCGCGAGCGGCGAGGACTTCGGGGGTAATCTGGAGCAGCTGATTCGCGCGTCCCAGCCAGTCGGTAAGGCGGGAGAAGGCCGACGAATAGTTCTTTTCATCGTCCTCGGAGACGAGAAGCTCCGGACGTTTCGCCAACTCGCGAAGGTCTTCGTCGACGTAGGACATGCGAAGGTCGTACAGTTTCTTCTCCCAGTCTTTCCACTCGGGCTGCTCGCCGTACTTGCCGTCAAGGTAGTCGCGCACGACGCGGGTTGGGAAACCTTGTTTGCCGAGGTTGTAATTATTCTCGTCGAAGGGTTCCTTGACGCGTTCGTACAAAGAAGCGCGCTGCTTGTCGTCAAGCTCGTTGTTCCAACGATCCCAAACGATCGTCTCGCGCGTCTCGCCTTCCGGCAGGAAAGAGACGAGTTGATCCTCGTACTCCTGAATCTTTTCCGCCGCCTCGCGCTGAACGTTCAACGACGTCACGCGGAATTTATTCGGGTCGACTTTATCGGGAATCGTCGTCTCGACTTTCTTGTTGGAGTAGCTTTCCCAATCTTCCTGAGCAAGACGCCACGCTTTCGCGCAGTTCTCCTCGTCGAAGAGAGGCGTGTTCGTCTTATTGACGCCGCAGCCGTCGATGCTCATCCATTCGGCGTAACGAATGCGGTTCATCGGCGCGCGACCGAAGAAGAGAAGTCGCGTTTCTTTACCGATGTCGCCGTTGTGGTTCTCGTAGAGATCTTCGGCGCGCTTGTAAAACGCGTGTCCCAAAAGCCAGTTGTCGCGGTTCGTGACGAAAATCTCTTGCTCGGCCTGGCGCGCCGCAAACTCGTCGTCTTCGCGAAGAAGACGACGATATTGCTTCTTCTCGTCGGCGATCCCGACCTTCTGCGAAATGATCCAGCCCGTTCGCGTATAGAGCTTCGGCGCGTTGCGGTTGTACGTCGTGCCCTTCTGAACGAACTCAAACCCGCGTATTACCCAGCGGTAGCGTTCGCGGTAGTCGTCAAACATCGCGGACGCGTTGTAGGAGAGTTGCCAGCCGACAAAGTCCCAAATCGTCGTGAAGTGCGGCTCGAGCGTGATGATCTGGTTCGCCGTCGCGATGACGTTGTCCCAGTCCGCGCGCTACTCATATTCGCGAGAACGATGCCACAGGAGCGAGATCGCGACGCCGCGCATGCCGAACGTCGCAAGTTTGACGGCGCTTCCCGTCGGATCGATCTTACCGATATTCGCTTCGGAGAGATCGCCTTCGGAGCGCATTTCCGAGAGCGTTCCGCCGCTCGACATGGAGCCGTCCTGCTGACGCTGCGCCGGACTGCCGAGTCGATAGAGCGGGAAGAGCAAAATCGCAATCAGAACGATATACGCGATTTTTCGATAGAATAACGTTTGCTGCGTCATTGTTTTGCCGCCTCCCGATTTCTAAGCACGACATACCCCGCGACAAAGAGCGGGAACACGAACGACAATGTCGTAACAAGGTGAACGATAATCGAATTCCACGGAATGTTGTATCCGTTGGCGACGCAGTCGGCGTAGTAGTTGAAGTCGCTGAACGACGGCAACGCGAGTCCTATCACGCTCAGGAACCCGGCGGCGATATGGTCAAACGCCTGACCGAGGTGGGTCGAGAACGTGTTTGGAAGATCGACCATCATGTTCTCGTGCGTTACAAGACGGTTGAACGATTCAATCGGACCGCCGCCAAGCGCCTGCAGGTGCGCGATATCGAGGAACAGGGTCTTGCAAAAGCCCGCGACAAGAATGCCGAACGTAGAAACCATCGCGACCGGACCGCTCAAGAATGAACTAAACAGAACGCCGAACGAGATTAGGATCAGCATCTGTTGCCAAACGCCGAGGTATCCTTTAACAAAGTTCAGGAAGACGTTCGCGTCCGCCGAACGAAGGTAAAGGTCGGGAGCGGCGGCGCCAAAGTACTGCTGGCTGTCAAGGCACTGAAGCCAGATTTCCAGTTTGCCGTCGACGACGAAATCTTCGAACAGATTGTACGTTTCCTTCTGGGGAAGATCGACGGCGGGAGTCGCTTCGAAGGACGCCT
>CAMZHY010000226.1 GCA_947307005.1 uncultured Planctomycetaceae bacterium | reverse complement strand
GACTCGTCCTTGTCGGAATCGCCCTCTTCGGACTCGTCGTCGCCTTCTTCTTCCTCTTCTTCTTCTTCCTCTTCCGCTTCGCCGTCGAAGAGAACGCAGAAGTCGTCGCCCGCGCCGAGGCGAACGTTCGCGTACGCGCCGGTCAGATCGACGTGATCGTCGCCCGCGCCCGTGCTAACCGTCGCGTAATTCCCTTCAATTTCGACGTAGTCGGCGCCGGAACCGGTCGTTACGATCGCATAAAGCCCTTCGACTTCAATTTCGGTTTGAACGGTCGCGCCCGCGTTCACGATCGCGTAATCCCCTTCGATTTCGCCGCCAAGGCGTCCGCGTCCGCCGTAGACGGTCGCATGCGCGCCCTCGATCGACACGGTCGTCGTTCCGTCCTTCTTAACGCCGTCCGCGTTCACGACGGAATTGTCGCCCTCCCCGATCATGATATTGTAGACGCCCTTCCCGCGCGCGACGACCGATTGACGCGGTCCGACGAGCAGAACGAAATTCTCGCCGCCGACGAGCGTCGCCGAATCGGAACCGCCGTTTCCGAAGAACTTCAACCCCGTCTCGGCGCCGACGACGCGGTCGTTAAACTTCGTGCCTTGGACTTCCGTAAACGCGCCGCCGAGCCGCAGCGTTCCGCCGTCGCCCGCGATCGCGTACTGGCGCGTCGTCGCGCCCGCGTCGAGGTTGAGACGCCCCTGCGCGTTGGTAAAATCGAGCGAATTCGCGCCGTCCGCGCTCGTCAGCGAGTAGTTGTAATGCAGCGCGTCGACTCTAACGGCGTCGTCTCCGGCGCCGAGATTTATCGTCGCGTCGCGCACGCCGATGAATTTCGCCGTTGTCCCGTTGATTTCGACGACGCCTACGGTCGTCGTCTTCTTCGCGACCTGTTGAGACAGTCTTTCATACGCGGCCTCAAGGTTCGCCGCGATCTTCTGATAGATCGGACTCGTCTCTCCGTAAATCTTGCGGTAATTCTCAAGCGCTTTCTCGTAAGGATTCGTCGTGAAAATCTGCGTCTCGGTCACGATCGTTTCCGCGCTGATCGCGACCTCGTCGTTCCCGTCCGTCGCGTCGAGCGTTAGATTGTCGAGAAGCGCCTTGCCCCCCTCAAACTCGATCCCGGCGAGCAGTTTCGTCGCCGAGCCCGTGACCCAAAGATTATCCGCTTTAAAATCGCGACCCGTTATCGTCACGACCGCGTTCGCCCCGAGGTAATCCCACGACTGGAGCTGCGCGCACGTCGTCCCGTCTTCTTCAATTCCGTAAAGCGTCGCGGTCGTGTTCGACTCCGGCGACGCGTCGAGCATGAAGGATTTGTACGATGAATAGTCGTCAAGGTTCCAGACCGCTTCGTTCTTGACGAGCCCCGAAACATTCGCCAGGAACGACTCGGAAACGCTCAGTTCGACGGGGACGTACTTGTCGGCGCCCTGACGGTAGAATCCGTCCTGGTCTTTGACGCCGTAGTTCAAGACGTACTCGAACTCGTAGTCGCCGCCCTGGTTCAATTCCGGAATGGCGACGGAAGCGTCGAGAACCCACATGCCGAGGACCTCGGCCTCCGTTATGTTCAGCTCGGACCGATCGACGACGACTTCAAACGCGTTGGATTCGCCATCGACGGCTTCGACGAGCGCGCCGCGAATCGTGAGAGAATTGATTTCATATCGCGAGAAATCGACGCCGACGCCGGTGGATTCGCCGACGCCAACCGTAAAATCGGTCGTTGTGGAAAGACCTTCCGAACCGAGTTGATCGCGCTGTCCGACAAGGGCGCCGTCGATTGAAAGCGCCGGAGAATAAGCGTAAAGATCAAGTCGAAGATCGAAGCAGTTGCAAACCGGCTCGCTAAACTCAATCACGTTCGTTCCGGGACAAAGCGAGACGGCTTGCGCGTAATGACGCCCGTAAGCGTCGTCGCCGCCGATCGCGACGGAATCGGCGCCGTTGATCGAATAGCGGATCGAATCAAAATCGCCGTCGTAACCTTGCGCCTGCGCGTCCGCGGCGTCGACGTTGAAATCAACGACGACGTAAGAGAACTGCTCGACGTTCAGCCACTCCGGAACCTCAAACTGAACGGACTGAACGAGCTGGGAGTCGCTCTCCGAATAAACGTAGTCGGTCGGTCTGATAAGCGCGCGCGCCGTCGAATGATGATATCCCGCGTCGCCGTAATAGTCGGCCTGGCTGACGGACGTCACGCACCCTGAATCGGCGATCTCGCCGACCGTCTGACAATGACGCGTTTGAAAGAGCTCGGGGTAAGAGACGACGATCTCGTCGTAGTCGAAATTGTCGACGTAACCGTCGGGATACTGGATCGTGTTGTTTTCAAAGTCAATGACGACGTCGTCGCGAAGATAATTCTGACTCGCGGAAAAAGCGTTCACATTAACGTTCGTCCCGGCCCCGTTCAACGCGTTCCAATCGACGGCGAACCCAGCCATGCCGGGCGCTTCGAACTCGCTTGAAGAAACGGCGGAATCCGCGCCAGTCAAGTCGATCGTCTCCGGCGCCGCCTCGTCGATCGCGGAAACGTAAGCGATCTCGCTCGCCGCCGCGCCGAGTCCCGTCGCGCTCAACACTTCGCGTCTCTCGAGCGGCTCAAAACGGAGCGCCGTCGGCTGATCCGCGCGCCGGACGTTGGAAAGACGACTCTCTTTACTGAAAATTCCGAAAAAATTCCGCGTGTTTTTTTTCATCATGCAATCCTTAACCGATATGCGTTTTCGTTTGACCGCGTCGCGACGACTGCAAAATCTTTCGCAACTCCGAAAGGACCGATTCAAAAGAAACGACCCCCTAATATATTCTGCATTCCTTCCTTCTTTTTCAATCCCTTTATTTTAACATTGAGATTTTTTTAAGAAAATAATCTTTTTTTATACTCTGCGGGAATACGAGTCCGCTCCTCGCGACGCGCGTCGCGAACGCCGGAAAACGGAACTCGACTCGTCATTTTCGACGCTATCGGCAAAGTCTTACCAAATCCCGACGGCGACGTTGTTTTTTCAAAGGGGGGCGCTGAAAATCTGTTGCCGCTATCGCGGTCTTAATGTATACTTTAGGGGGCGTAATGTTGGGATCGCGGTTTTAGCGGTCGGAGGTTTTACAGGCAAGGCGGATACAGACAGAGGCGTCGAAATGAAGAGCAGATTCTGGAAACGCGGCGCGGCGCCGGAAATCATGACGCGGGTTATTGTCGCGATCGTCGCGATATCGTTCGCGGCGTTTGCGGCGCCGGATCGGGCGTTCGGAGATCCGGGCGACGAACTGCTCGCGTCGGGAATTACGTATCATCAGAACGGAAACTACAACACGGCGATTCCGACGCTTGAATCGTTCGTGTCTCAGTATCCGACGTCGAAGAGCCGCAACAAGGGCGAGTTGTATCTCGGCGCCGCGTATCTCGCGCGGAACGCCTCCCCGAGCGACGTGACGACGGCGCGCCAGCATTTCAACTACATCCTCGCGCAGGGAAGAAACGCCCCCTATTACCGCGACGCGTCCTTCCATAACGCGCGCTCTTTCTACAACGACCAAGATTACGCCAACGCCAGAACGCTTCTGCTTCAGTTCCTCTCCGACTTCCCTCAGGACAGTTTTAACCAGTACGTGTACTATTATCTCGGCGTCTGCGAAACGCACGTCGGTTCCCTCGATCAAGCGATCGCCTACTACGAACGGAGCGAACGCGAATTTCCAGACTCGCCTCTCAAATGGTTCTGCAAGCTCGAAAAAGCGACGCTCCTCGGACGCAAAGGACAGTACGGACAGTCGGAACAGCAGCTGAACGCGATCGCGACGGATCCGACGGCGCCGGCGAACATTATCGGTCAGGCGACGGTTCAACGCTCGCTCTTGCGACTCGTGCAAAACGACGCCAACGGCGCGATTACGCTGCTGGAAGACTATATCCAGCGATACAAGAACGACCCGTCCCTCGTCGCGACGATTCAAGACGCGTATCTGTACGAGGCTTACGCTTGGTTTTCTCTGCGAGAGTACCAGCGCGCGCTCAACCTCGTCGACGAGATCGAACGCATCGGAACGTCGTTGCCCCCTGAAGCCGCAATCGTTAAGATCAAGCTCTTGCTCGCGCTCGGTCAGTACGACGCGGCGGAGTCGCTCCTCAGCCGCATCCAGAATTCGCCGTACGGTCAGGCGACGCCCGACATTATCACGTCGCACCAGGCGATGATCGACGCGCGCCGAGGGAACCGCGACAAAGTCATCACAAATCTCGACGCGATGCTCCAGCCGCGCGCAACCTCGTCGACCTCCAACACCGTCGAATTTCACTATTTCAACACGCCCCGCAACTACCTCGATCCGATCAATTTCGTCGAGGCGTGCGGAGTCCTGACCGTCGCCTACGCCACGCGTTACGGTTTGAATAAAAACCCGTCCGACTACGCCGCGCAGGAGGCGATCTATCAGGCGACGGCGCGCTACGCCGATAAGGCCGTCGATCCCGCCGTCTCGATGATGCTCAAGGCGATCGACAAACGCCGCAACGACGTCATGACGAACCCGGAGCAGAGTCAGCAGCCAGGCTTCAGCGTCGTCGCCGCGGGCGGCCTCTACAACGGCGTCCCGGCGGGAGGCGACGGGTTCACCGTTCCTCCGCAAAACTCGATGGGCATTCCAACGCAACCGCTGCCGACGCAGCAGCAGCCGTCGGCTAGCCAGCAGCCGTCCCTCGGCGGTCAAAACGTCGTCCCCAACGCGAGCGCGAACCAGCTCGCGACGTCTCAAACGCAGCCGAATCAGGGTAATTTCGCGTCCGTCGCGCCGCAAACGAATCAGGGACTGAATCTGACCGGACTTGCGCCGCAGACGACTCTGAGCGTCCCCAACGCCGGAACGAACTCGACCCCCAACGCCGGAACGCAACAAACCTACCAGCCCCTCGGCGGTTCCGCCAGCGCGCAATATCCGCAAACAACCGCCGTCAACCCGAACGCCGCGGTCAATCCAAACGCTACGGTCAACCCAAACGCTACGGTCAACCCAAACGCCGCCGTCAATCCGAATGTCGCCGTCAATCCGAACGCTACGGTTAATCCGAACGTCAACGGCGCCGTCGCGCCGAACAACGCGACCTACCCGCAGTATGTTCAGAACGTTCCAGGCGCGGTTCTAACGAATCAAACGACCCAGCCGGAGGCGCCGACTCCGTTGACGCCCGAGGAAGCGCGGGACGCGATCAAACGCGCGACGGAACTTTACACGAATCTCGACTTTAAACGCGCGAACGACGTTCTTCTCGAAGCGACGATGAAGTCGGAGACGTTCTGGACCGACTGCCCCGCTGAAGCCGCGAGAATCGCGCTCCTGCGCGCCAACGCGCTCTTAGAACTCGGCATGCGCTCCGAAGCGCAGATGGTTTGCGAAGATATCACGACCCACGAGCCGAACTCGCCGGAAGCGACCGTCGCCTACTACTACCTCGGAACCCTCGCCGACGAGGCGGGACGCGGCGACGACGCGATCGAATATTTGAGTCGCGCGACAAGCGGACGCGGCGACTTCCCCTATTGCGACGCCGCGCTCTACTGCCTCGGACGAAACGAATTTGAACGCGGCAATATCAACGCGGCGGCGCAGACGTTCCATCGCGTCTACCGCGAGTACCCCGCGAGCCCCTACTGGAGCCATTCGGTTTGGAACCTCGCCAGTATCGAGGCGGAACGCGGCGCCGATCAGGCGGCGGAGAAACTCGTCAACGAAGCCCTCGCCCGTCGTCCCGATTCCGCCATTGTCGACTATCTCCTCTTCCTCAAGGGCGAAATCGCGCTCCGCGCTAAAGATTACGAGAAAGCCCTCGTCGCGTTCGACATGATCGTCGACCAGTATCCCGACAGTCGGTGGTATTCCCGCGCCAAGAACCGACTCGCCGCGATTCCCGAACGGTTCCTCAACAGCGTCGGGGCCGCGTCCGTCGAACCGACTCCGCGCCCGCGTCCCGCCGCGAGTTCCCTCGCCCCGTACGACGCGACCCTTCCGACGAATCCATCGACCTCGTCGACTGAACGAACCTCGGCTCCTCCGCGTCGAAATTCCTATCCCGACGACGATTACGACGACGGCGCGGCGCGTTCTTCCGTGCGCATTCCGTCTCCTACGGAACTGCGCGAACGCGCGGCCCGAAATCTGACCACCGGCGAATGGAACTCCTCGTCGACGCCGCAAACCGGTTCGAACTCGACGACGCCGTCGAACCAAAACGCCGCGCCGCGCTCGAATTCGACCGGAACCTCCGGCTCGTCGACGCGAACGCCGATCCCGTCGTCCTCGACGTCCTCCGGGACGCGTTCGAATTCGTCCGCGAAGCCGAAGTGATCGTTTCAGGTTTTAAGACGAGG
>CAMZHY010000225.1 GCA_947307005.1 uncultured Planctomycetaceae bacterium | reverse complement strand
GTTTCTCTCTCGAAAAACCGGCTGGCGGGAATTGACGCTTATGAGGTTGGAATTATACTAACCCACAACGTCGCGGGAGGACGGTATTCGCCTCGTCGAGCGGACTGACGCATAAGAACGCCCGGCGAAAACTCTAGGTCGCGTCTCGTTGGACGCGACGTCAAGCTCAGTTGAACATAGTTAAACCGCCCATCGGGGCGGCGCGTTACGCGCTAGGGACGAACGTCGGGCAACGTCGCCGCGTCGCGCAAATGTAAATATCTTAGCGGAAACGAAAAAACGGGGAGAACGAGAATGATTCTTTGGTCAACTCAAGACGAAGCAAGTTACAAAGAACTTCTAAAAAAAGGCGTCTTTCGCTGCGACCTACGCTCCGAGGGACTGCCCGATTTCAAAGCTGCGTACGACTGGATGGTCGCCCAGATGATTGAGCGAATCGGACCCAAACCGCGCGGCGTCGTCTATCCGATATGGGCGTGGTTCCAGTGGGACGAAAAGAGCAAGAAGCCTGATCTTGGTTATTTGCGTAGACAATGCGGACGGAAAGGTCAGCGATTCGTCCGACTGGAACTCGAAATCCCCGACAAAGACGTCCTGCTTTCCGACTTCGAACTCTGGCATTCTGTTCTGAACAACTGTACGCTGACGTACTCGGAAGAAGAGGACGATATGCTCGAACGCAAATGCGCTTCGCTTTCTCCAGAGGAAAGCCAGAAGATAAAGGAAGAAACATGGCGAACTATTTTTGACCTCTCGCCTATCGACACGGACTGGATTAGGCGCGGCGACTCAATTCAAGCGACCTTCTGGGAACTGCGGATCGAATACGTTCGTAAAGCGACGCCTTTCACGTCCAATTCTCAACTCTGCGACGCGCGCGGCGTTCCCCTCGTATCCTGCACTTCGAATTCGAGCCGAAGAAACAAAGGTCTAGGAATTCTCAAATCGCCGAATCGCGTTCCCAAGCCCCGTCCTAAGAAGGTTCGCGCCGAGGCCAATAAGACGCGGAACGTCGACAAGAGCCCAAGTAAGAAAGTCCGCCGAATCGTCGACAAGAGTGACGACGCGATTCGCAAAGACTCGATCCTCGATCTCATAATCCCGTTGAAAACGGCTCTTGACCAAGGCCAATCTATTTTCACGCCGGAATGGCTCCTTCTCGAAAAAAGACGAGCTTCCGAGCGAGCGATCGCCGCATGGCAAAAACAGAAAACGACGAAATCGGAGGAGGAAAAAGAACGCAAAGATTCCCCGCGCGGCCGTGAATTAGGAGAAAGAAATGAAGAGCATGATTGATAAAAACATCGTTATTCGCAGAGAAACGGAAAGCGATTATCGCGCGGTCGAAAATCTCGTCCGAGAGGCGTTTTGGAACGTCTATCGACCGGGCTGTCTCGAGCATTTCGTTTTGAATCGTTTCCGAACCAACCCTGATTTTGTGCGCGAACTGGATTTCGTCATGGAGAAGGACGGGCGGATCGTCGGTCAGAACGTCTTCATAAGAGCGTCGATCCGCGCCGACGACGGGCGCGCGATCCCGATCATGGCGATGGGACCGATCTGCGTCGCGCCGGAACTGCAGCGTCAGGGCTACGGCAAGACGCTGTTAGACTATACGCTCGAGCGCGCGACGGAGTTCGGATGCGGCGCCGTATGTTTTGAAGGGAATATCGAATTCTACGGCAAGAGCGGCTTTACCCGGGCGAGCGAGTTCGGAATCCGCTACGCCGGGCTTCCCGAAGGCGCCGACGCGTCCTTCTTTCTCGGGAAAGAGCTGATCCCCGGCTATCTAACGGGCGTCGCGGGCGAATATTCGCCCCCCGAAGGCTATTTCGTCGCCGACCGCGAACCGGAAGCGTTCGAACGCTACGAGTCGCAGTTCCCGCCCAAAGAAAAATTGCGGCTGCCGGGACAGATCTTTTAGCGCCGGTCGTCGAGCGCCAAACGGTTTTACAAAATCTAACGAAAGATCGCAAACGTTGCGACGACTTTGATCGCGGGACGGGCGAGCGCTTTGTCGGTTCGGACGACGATCGCGGCGCAGCGCGCTTGGCAGAGCCCGCAACCGACGCAGCGCTCCGCGCGAACGACCGGCGCCAAAAAGCCGACGTCCTCAATTGGGCGGCCGTTCTCGTCGATTTGCGTTCCGACCGCTACAAATTCGATCGCGTCGTATCCGGCCCGCGCGCATTCGTCGACGCAAAGCCGACAGTCCGCGACGCCGGCGTGCGGAAGGCAAGTCGTTCGGTCGACGGTCGCAAGTCCGAGGACGAAACGTCTCTTTTCGGCGATCGTCAACGGACGAATCGCGCCGGTCGGGCAAACGCGTCCGCAGTTCGCGCACGACGGCTCGCACCCCGACCAGTCGGCGTTCAACGTCGGGGTCGCGAGCCGCGCTAGACCGCCCTCGACGTCGATCGGCCTTAGCGCGTCGTTCGGACAGGCGCGGAGGCACTCGCCGCAACGAACGCAGCGGCGTAAAAAATCGCGTTCCGAAACGGAGCCCGGAGGTCGAACAACCGGTTCCGACGCAAGCGCCGATTTCGTCGCAATCCGACCGAGCGCCGCTCCGCCGACCGCCGACGCCGCGAGTCCTCCGAACCAGACCAGCGCTCGACGGCGTTCGAGCCGCTTCGCGTCGACCGCGCCGGTCGGGACGCCGGAACCGTTTGCGCGCGTCGTTTTGAGGGGCGCGACGCGTCCGAACGAAATTGCGCGGCGCGGGCAGACGTCGGCGCAGTTTCCGCAAGACGCGCAATTCGCGTTGATTTGGACGGCGTCGGCGCGCCACGCGTCGACCGCGTCGAAGGAACAAACGCTCGAACATTGTCCGCAGCCGACGCAGCGCTCGCCGTCGACCGAGTATCCAAAAACGCGCAGGCGAGCCAACATGGCGAAGATCGCGCCCGCCGGACAAAGCCAGCGGCAGAACGTCCGGCGTCCGAGCGTTCCGAGCGCCAAGACGGCGAGAAACACGGCGACCGAAACGATGGCGCCGGTCGTCGGAACCGGAACCTGACCCCAGCCGCGATACGCCGCCGTTTGAACGGGTCCAAGCGTCGCGCCGACGTTTCGCGTTAGGGTCGCGATCGGCGAAAACCAGCCGACAAGCGCGACTCCTCCGCACGACGCCGCAATCAGCCCGACGGCGAAAAGCGCCCGAAAACGCCCGGAGACGCCTGAACGCGCGCCCGATTTTCGGCGCCGCCTTTGTACAAGCCGTCGAATCGGCGAGCAAAGAAAATCGGCAAAGTCGACGACGGCGCCCATCGGACAAAACCAGCCGCAAAACGCCCGGGCAAAAAGAACCGACAAGAGAAGAACGCACCCCGAGACGACAAGCGTCGTCCGCGCGCCCGAACGCCAAGCCGCCGCGACGCCGCCGACGCAAACGTCCGTCGCGAGCGCCGTCGACGCCGGGCCGAATCGCGCCGTTCGTTCGGTCAGACGCCGCGCGCAAGCGTCGGGAAGAGCGGTCGGGTCGCTTTCGCAAACCGTCAATTCGCCGAACGTCGTCGCCAGCGCGTCGAGCCGTTCTTCGTCGAGCGCCGCGATCGGTTCGAACGTCGCGGAACTGGACGATTCCGAATCGACCGGCGAATTCGGCTCGCTGAGAAACGCGTCGACGACGCGAAATTCACCGAACGAAATCGGCTCGTCGACCGTCGCGTCGAGAAGCCAGCGCGTTTCTCCGATCGACGGAACTCTTTCGAACGCGGGCGCTTGCAGTTTGACGCGCCCCGTTCCACCGTCGACTTCAAGGGGAATCCAACCGTCCGAACGGCGCGGCGCCGTCGTCGGATAGGGCTGACAAACCCAAAAGAGCAAAACGCTAAACCAAGCGACGGCGAGCGCGCGCGTCGCGATTCGAGCGATTCGCCGCGTTCCACCTTTCGCGCTCATCGGTTTTTCCTCTCGCTCGCGCGCGTCGGTCGCGTCGATTTAGTCGTTTTATCGCGCTCGTTTTCAATAGCTTCGGAGAGCGCCTTCGCGGTCGCGTTGACGATCGCTTCCGACGTGGCGGTCGCCGAACTGACGGCGTCGACCTCCTTTAGACTTTGTTTCTCGACGATTTGACGCGGAATATCGACGATCGACGAGTAATATTGCTTTTCCTGATGCTCGACGACCTCGACCGACGCGATTTTACCGCTCGAAACGACGATCTTAACGCGAACATTGCCGGCGAAACCGACGCCGTCGCCGTAGTAAACGCCGTTCGGGACTTTCGTCAGGTCGAGTCGTTCGAAGGTTTCGATTCCTATAATGTTCGCTCGGGCGCGTTTCGTATTGCGCTCCATTTGTTCGACGGTTCGGTCGGGCGTCGCCTCGACGGCTAAAACACGACGGTAATACTCGATCGCTTTATCGTAATCGCCCGCCGCGCGACAGGCGTCTCCGGCGTAAACAAACGCGTAATCGGGGCGATTCCCCTGCGCCAACCGTTCCGCGAGCTTCAACGCCTCGTCGAGTTCGCCCATTTCCGTCAAGACCTTGATCCAAGGAACTGGTCGGGCGTTTTCGCGTAAACGTCGAGCGCCGCCTTTTTCGAGCCGAGCCGCCAATAGCATTCGCCGAGATAGGGGCCGAGCCAAGGCGTGGACGCGGGATCGTCGTCGAAACCGCTCAAACGCCAATAGTACGCGGCGCGCGGGTAATCTTGGAAGAATCGAAAATAGAATTCGCCGGTCGCTTGGTCGATTCGTCGAACGACTTCCGCGTCGTTTTTGTTCCGTTCGCGCATAAACTCCGCGAGCTTGACCGCCGACTTCCAACGATCGCGGTTCGGGTTGATCACGTCCCAAACGTACTGTCCGAAATTGCGGTTCGCGTCCCAACCGTCGACGTCTTTAGGAAAGCTTAAATCGAGCGTCGGCGGATATTCAAGCGGCGTCGATTTAAGCCAATCGGGCGCCGTTTTTCCGATTCGATCGATCATTTCAAAGACTTCGCGCGGCGAACGTTCCGCGCGTTTTTCGGCGACGGACTCCTCGGCGGCTATTTTTCCGGCGGCTGAATCGTTGAGAACGCGGCGTTTGCCGTCTTGCTCGATCGAATAGAGTCGGTTTTTGGGAATAGTGCGTTTAACGACGCGCCCGGCGACGGTCGTTTCGATCTCGACGGCCGTCGCCGTTTCGGAAACGATCGTTCCCGTCCCCTTTTTACCGGTCGTCAAAATGATCTCGTCCGCGAAGGCGCTTCCGCTAAAAATCGCCGCAAAAGCCAAACCGGCGACGACCGCTCCGCCTAAGAATATCGCCAATTTTTTCGCTTTAACCAATTTCATTTGAGCGCCCCTCACGTTGCATGGAACGCCGCTCTTTCCGTCGGCGTTGGAGATCTCGATGATTTCCAGTTCCGGCTTCATGTAGAGTTCGGCGACTTCAAGCGTCTTTTTCACGGTTTATTCCTCCCACGCGTAAATATTCTTAAAAAAGCGTTTAGGGCTTATCCTAGAACAAAAAAAAGGATAAGCCGCCGCAGTTGTATTAGGTATAGAGCCGCTCTGCTCTTGAGTCAATAAGATACGCGAGGGTTCGATCATTTTTTTTAACGAAAACCAAATGTTCCGGAAACGTTTTAGCGCGGTCGTTTTCAAACCGCTTTCAAACTCCAACGATTTGACGCTGTCAATTCCAAAACCTATAATAACGCGTGAGAGCGTCGCGGCGGTTTTTTCGCCGTTGGAACGCTCAGACAGAAACGATTGAGGAGCGAAGAGTATGGACAAGAGTTTGATCGTCTATTTCAGCAGGGCGGGCGAGAATTACGGGGTCGGCTACGTCGACAAGGGCAACACGGAGATCGTCGCGGAATACGTTCAGGAGCTGACGGGCGCGGATCTATTCAAGGTCGAGCCGACGGTTCCATATTCGGACAAGTACGACGTCTGCATTAAGGAGGCGAAGGAACGGATCGGGGCGGCGCCGATTCAGGCGACGCCGCCGGATCTTGCGCCCTACGATACGGTCTTCATTATGAGTCCTATTTACTGGGGGACCTACGCGCCGGAAATCGAGACGGCGATTAAAGATTTGGACTGGACCGGCAAGACGGTTCGCGTCGTCTCGACGCACGAAGGCTCCGGGCTCGGGAGCATGGTTTCCGACGTGAAGCGAATCTGCAAGGGCGCCGACGTGGACGGAAAAGGTCTGGCGATCAAAGGCTCGCAGGCGAAGAATTCGAAAAGCGCGGTCGCGAACTGGCTCTGACGCGGGAAATACTCGCGATTTTCTAAATCGCCGCGTTGCTCGACGACGTTTGCAACGCGGCGACGGATTCTCGCGTTCCTTACAAAATGATAATCAACGATGGCGTTTCCCCAACCCCTTTCGGGAAAACGTTTGGCTAAAATGTACGAAGACTCGGGGCTTTCGGAAGAAGAGCGCGAGTATCTTCACGCTTTCTTCTCGGCATGCGCCAA
>CAMZHY010000224.1 GCA_947307005.1 uncultured Planctomycetaceae bacterium | reverse complement strand
CCTTCCGTGCCCCGCCCCCTGAGGAGAAGGCGAGAAAGCGCCGCCGCCGCGAAAGCTGACGCCGAAAAGGCGCTCGTCGTCGCAAACGACGCTGTAAACGCTGCGAACTCGGCGAAAGACGCCGCCGATAAGGCCGTCGAAGCCGCCAAGGTTGCCGCCGATTCCGCGAAGACGGAAGCCGAGAACGCGATCGCCGCCGTCGCTTCCGCCGAAGAGGCTTTGAAGACGGCTCAGGGCGCCGCCGAGGAAACCGCGAAGACGGCGCAAGCCGCGCGCGAAAAAGCCGACGCGGCGAAGAAGGTCGCCGACGCGGCGCAAACCGAGTCGGACGCCGCGGAAAACGCGTCGAAAGCAGCGGCGAAGAAGGCCGCCGACGCAAGGTCAGCTCAGGAGAAGGCAACCGCCGAGAAGCGCGCCGCCGACGAGGCTGCGAAAGCGTTCTCCGCTACCTCGTCTCTTCCTCGCGTCCCGTTTTTTTTTTCAAGCCTGAATTCGGTTTACGCTGCTGACGTCGAGCCTCGCGTTCCGTCCGCCGCGAACCTTGAGAGCGCGATCGATTCTCTGATCGCCGCGCTTGATCGCGACGTCGAGGATCTCGATATGATTCCCGACTTCGAGGACGGTTGCGTCGGCGTTCGACGCGAAGCAAACGCGCTTGCCGTCGTCGCGACGACCCTCGGCGCGTCCGACGTCGAATCGTCGCGTAAGGCGTCCGCGCCCGCGCTTCTCGAGGTCGCCCAAGCGCTCGCCTCCGCCAAGTCGGTCGCCGAGGTTAAAAAGGCTTATCAGGACCTTGCGGTCGCAAAGGCTAAAAAGGGTTCCGACGTCTCCATGGAATGGAAGAAGGTCGCCTCTCTCAAACCGTTGATGAAGAACGCGATTCCCGCGTATTCGACGGAAATCAAGCGGTTGAGTCGAAATGAGAAGACTTTCCTTCGCTCCGGCAACGCCAAAAAGGTTGTCGACAAGTCGACGATTATGGTTGCAATCGCTCTTGGCTGTCGTGAAAACGTCGGCGAGACGTTGGCGCCCGACGACGAAAAGCTGTGGCTTGAATACTGCGACAAGCTTGCGTCTGCGACCCTTGAATTCAACGAACAGGCGAGCGCCTTCGCCGACGGCGGGGGATCCTTCGACGCGATGAAAGAAGCCTATAAGGCAGTGGAAGAAACGTGCAACTCGACGTGCCACGAGAAGTTCGGCGGCGCGTCTGCAGAATGACGAACCACGTCGGGTTGTTTCCTGAGTTTTATCCATAATTATCGAGAGACGAACGTCAAACCTCGGCGCGGCGTTCGTCTCTCGTTTTGTACAAAGAACGAGCTTCTAGAGGCTTTTATGCGACGCGTTAAGCTGGAACTGTGCTATGACGGTTCCGCGTACTCGGGCTGGCAAATTCAGCCTAAACAGCCGAAGGTCAAGACGATTCAAGGCGAGCTGGAACGCGCGCTCCTTCGGGTTACAGGTTGCGAGACGGAGGTTCTTGGAAGCGGACGTACGGACGCGGGGGTTCACGCGCTCTATCAAGTCGCCGCGTTTAACACGGAGTCCGAACTGCCTCCTGAGACGATCGTTCGCGCAATCAACGCGTTTCTTCCCTGCGACGTCCGCGTTTGGCGCGCGTCCGACGTCGATTTGGCTTTTCATCCGATTCGCGACGTCGTCCGCAAACGGTACCGTTATCTTGCGAGCGATTCGCGTCCCGCATTCCCTTTTTTTCGACGCAACGCGTGGAATTATATTCAGAAGCTAGACGTTCCTAAAATGAAAGAGGCCGCGTCTTTTCTTCTTGGAACCCACGATATGAAGGCGTTTCAAACGCAAGGGTCGCCTCGCAAATCGACGATTCGTACGGTCTACGACGTTTCGGTCGCGCGCGCGTCTCTCGCGGACGCGTTTCGTTTTCCGAAACTCTGCGAATCGTCCCTTGAGACGACGCGCGAGTCCGCCGGTTTTCCCGCCGTCGCGTCGACGTTTCCCTTGGCTCCGGAGTTAATCGTTTTCGAGGTCGAGGCGGACGGGTTTCTTTACAATATGGTAAGGGCGATAGTTGGGACGCTCTGTCTCTTCGGCGAAGGCCATAAGGGATTCGAGAATCCGGAGCGAATGCGCGAGATCGTCGCGGAAGCGGATCGCCGTTTTGCGGGACCGACGGCGCCCCCTCATGGACTCTATATGATCGACGTCGTCTATCCAGACGAGACGGCGTCGGCTCCTTCGGCGGGCGGATCCGAAGGCGAACTTGTGTTTCGCGTCTGAATGTGCGAGACGATCCTACCGACGGACGCGGTACGCGTGGAGAGACTTCAATGATCACGCGCAGGAAACCCTCCTTCGGCGGTTTAAAGGGCGTTGACCTTTTGCGCGTCGTCCTTACAATTAACGTCGAGCCGCGCGAAGATAGAACGGCGGGCGGACGCGAGTTTCCTCGCGCCGCGGGAGGAAACGCGCGGTTATGTTCGCCGACAGACGAGGGAACTTGAATCTTCGCTCGTTTGCGTAGCTTTTGTCGCTTTATACCGAGCGATTAACATGGAACGTATCGCATTGGGGAATAGGTCGTAGAACGCTCCCGAGTGGAACGGGAAGAGAGGGGATCTTTCCTAAAAACAAAAAGGGATTTTTGTCGCGCGCCGTTTTGACCTAATCTTATACATCAAGGATTTCAGACCGTTATTCCCGCGAAGAAGATGAAATTATTCGGTTAATCGTCGTTTATAACGCCGCTTAACCAAAAATCTGAGGAGACTTCATGGATCAATTGCTGATTAAGGGCGTGTCGGACGCGCCGGACGAGCCGGACGCGAAGCCGAGTTATTTTCCGATGACGGCGGATTCTTTTGTCGTTGGTCGTCGATCGTATTGCGACTTAGTCCTTAACAATCATACGGTGAGTCGCGAACACGCGAGGTTCGTCCGCGAGGGAGGGCGTTGGCTCGTCGAGGATTTGCAAAGTCGAAACGGCGTTCGGATCAACGGCAAACGAACGGGCTACGAACCTGTTCCAATCTCGGACGGCGACGTTATCAAGATCGGCGACGCGACGCTTATCTACCAGTCGGAAGCGGCGTCGGAAGTTTGCGACGACGTCCTCGATCCCAAGTCGATTCGATCGCAATACTTCGTCGACGGAGCTTCTTCAATTCTTTTCAATTCCTTTGAAGACGGCGCCAAGACGATTTCGCAGTACAAGAAAGAGGTCAAGCTCCTTGAAGAACGGGTTAGCGTGCTGCTTGACTTTGCGAAAATCCTTGGTAAAGCGGAGGACTCTCGCGATCTTACTCCTCGTTTTTTGGAAGGGATTTTGCGGATTTTCCCAAACGCGGACTCCGCCGTCGTTTGCGCGTTGCAACCGTCGTCTGACGGCGAAGAAAACAACCTTAAGTGGCGGATTGTCGGTCAAGCTTTTCGCGTTGAGGACGACGCGCGGAATTTCAAGGCGAGTCGATCGATTCTCCAATACGTCGCGGACTCTCGCGCCGCCGTTCTCTCCGATTCCGTTTCCGACGATTCCCGATTTGAAGCGTCCTTGAGTTTCGAGTCGGCGCAGATGCATTCCGTTATGGCCGCGCCCGTTTTCGAATCGTCGACCGGTCAGATACGAGCGGTGATTCAGATCAATTCGCGCAAGGACAGGCGGCGTTTTGACAAAAACGATCTGAGACTCCTTGTCGACGTCGCCGGTCAGGTTGGCGTATATTGGGAAAACCAAGATCAGCGCGACGAACGCATGTCGCAAAAACTTGCGGTTCTCGAAATGCAGCTTGCCAACCAGATGCAGCGCGGCTTTTTGCCTCTTGAACCGCCGAAGATTGAGACGTTCGAGTTTTTTGATTATTACCGTCCGGCAAAATTTATCGGCGGCGACTATTTTGATTACGTTCAGCTTTCCGACGGCGCATGGGCGATCATTTTGGGCGACGTCGCCGGAAAGGGAATTTCCGCTTCCCTGCTGATGGCGAAGCTTTCCTCGGAGGCTCGTTACAGCCTAGCTCTGGAGAAATCGGGCTCCGCCGTGATGGGGCGGCTCAATCGCGTTTTTTCTGAGAATCATTGGGGCGACCGATTCATTACCCTTGTTATGATTATTTTGGAACCGAACGCCGGAATCGCGCGTATTTTTAACGCGGGACACCTGTTTCCCGTCGTGTCGAAAGCCGACGGCGCGACGATGCGAGTCGGCGAAGGTTTCAATAGCTTTCCTCTTGGCGTCGTTCCCGACGCGGAGTTTCCGGAATTCGTTTATTCGTTGGACGAAGGGGATTCCATATCGATCATGAGCGACGGCTTTCCCGACGCGATGAATTCTCGACAAGAGGCTTTTGGTGACGAACGCGTCGAACGGTCGCTTGTCAATGCGACGAACGAAGACGCGACCTCCCTTGGTCGACGGCTCGTGAGCGACGTCGAGAAATTTTCAGAGTCTTGTCCTCAAACAGACGATCAATGTTTGGTCGTTTTTCGACGCGTTCGTCCCGACGCTTCCGTCGAGACGTCGGCGTCTGTTGGTTCCGGGCGCGCGACTGAAAAGGAACGCGTCTAATATTTTGGGTTTTACAATAAGGCGTTCTCATGGCGAAAACTCCTCGCGATTTTTTTTACAACTTGATTCAAACCCCCAGCCCGTCGGGCTATGAGGAAAAAATACAGAGCGTCGTCCGCGACTACGTCAAGGATTTTGCCGACGACGTCCGCGTGGATATCCACGGCAATCTTATTGCCGCGCGCAATCCGGACGCGCCTTTTCGCGTGATGTTTTCCGGACATTGCGATCAAATTGGTCTGATCGTGAACTATATCGATCCGGAAGGATTCGTCTACGTTTTGCCCCTTGGCGGCTGGGATCCTCAGACGCTCGTCGGCGTACGCGTCACGATTTGGTCAAAGAATGGGCCCGTTGAGGGCGTTATCGGACGTAAGGCGATTCATCTTCTTACCGAAGAAGAACGCAAACGCGTTCCGAAAGTTACCGATCTTTGGGTCGATATCGGGGCGGCGGATAAAGCGGAGGCGGAAGGGCGCGTTCGCGTCGGAGACTGCGGAACGATTCCGCTCGACTGTCGCGAACTTTTGAATAATCGAATCGCCGCCCCCGCGACGGACGACAAGTCGGGACTTTGGGTTGTGATGGAGGCGCTTCGTCGAATCGACGCCGCGAAGTTGAACGTCGCCGTTTTCGCCGTCTCGTCGGTGCAAGAAGAAGTCGGTCTTCGCGGCGCTAAAACGAGTTCGTTTGGCCTCAACCCGAACGTTGGCGTCGCGGTCGACGTTACGCATGCGACGGACACGCCGACGGTTGAAAAGAAAATTTCCGGAGAAATTTTGCTTGGGCGCGGTCCGGCAATCGGCAAAGGACCGAACATGAACATGAAGCTCGTCGACGAGCTTGTCGATCTCGCTGAAGCGAATAAGATCTCCTATCAGCTCGCGGCGGAGAATCGCATTACGGGCACCGACGCGGCGGCGATTCAAGTCGCGCGGAGCGGCGTCGCGACGGCTTTGGTCTCCATTCCGAATCGCTACATGCACACGCCTGTCGAGATTGTTTCGTGGGACGACATGAACGCCGCCGCCGATCTTCTCGCGCGATACTGCGAGTCGATTTCGCCCGACGCGGATTACACGCCCGGGGTTTGACGTTTTTATGGGTCGCGGCGTTGAGACGTCGCGACGGTTTTCCTGTTTTTGTCAACAAACGAATTTTTTTTGCCGATTAGACTCTTGGCGTTATGTTTGCATCGCGGCAAACGTTCGCTTTTGGAAAGATAGACGGGGACGTTGTTCTTCGTTTGAGGCGCGGTTCGACGGACGTCGGCGTCCTCGGAACGACGCTTCCCGTCGTCATTCGATTGGGTAAAAAATGAACTGGAAAACGTGGTCGATGTTAATTGTGGCGCTCGTAGCGGGTTTCGTCACGGCGTACGCTATCAAGGCGGTTTGTTTCGTGGAAGAAGAACCGCAAGCTATCGACAACGGAGTCCTCTCTGGATTGACGGAACAGCTTCTTGTCGCCAACGGCGACCTTGCCGCAGGTTCCGAACTGAGCGCGCTAAACGTGCGTCTAGAACTCACGCCTGAGGAAAAGGTTCCGCGCGACGGGATTTTTTCTTTCAACGGCGTCTCTGGACGTAAAATTACGCGCGACCTCAAAGCCGGCGAGCCCGTGTCGCTCTATGATCTTGAAGAATTGGAGCAGGGTGAAACCGCGTCGGCGGGATTTGTGCCGCCGGGGTGTTCAATCGTCCCTATTGTGATCAGTTCGGCGACGAAAGAAAACGGCAACAGAAACTATCTCAAGACGACGAAGTTGAACAAGATGATTAAGAAAGGCGACGCGGTCGACGTCTTAGTCGTGAAAGAAGTTCCTTCAAAGTCCGGACCTGTCGCGTTGCCTCGTCTTGCGACGGAAACGGTTGCTGAAAACGTTT
>CAMZHY010000223.1 GCA_947307005.1 uncultured Planctomycetaceae bacterium | reverse complement strand
TATGGATAAGCCTATAAGGTACGGCAAACCTGTCTTGACGAATATGCCTTATGAAATAGGGAAACCCATCTTCGATAAGATACTTAGCACTCCGCGTCCTGATTTTGAGAAAATGAAGGCGGAGGCGGAAGAGGTTGAAAGAGAATGGCGTAGAATTAGAATGGAAGAGGACGCGCGTGAAGCCCGCGAACGATCTGCAGAGTGAGAAGCTTTTCTGCGATCATCTTGGCGCCGTGAAAAACGACGCTGTCGACGTTATGAATTTTACCGTCAGCCGTCCGGAAGGAGCGGGGTTGGTCGCGTATTTCCAACGCCGCGCCTTCCCAGACGAGTTGTGCGGTCTCATGAGGACGTATGTCGTTCGCGACCAAAAGTCTAGCGAAATCGTGGGGTATTTTTCCCTCAAAGCGGGGTTAATTTCGTTCAACGAGCGAGAAGAATCGTTTTACGATGAAAAAACCGGCGAAGAGAAGATAGAAACGGCGTTCGATACTCTGCCCGGCGTTGAATTGGCGAACTTTGCCGTGAACAGTTCTTATGTGGAGAGACATGGAAGAATTAAGGGAATGGGAAAGGTGATATTCAACGAGTTTGTTCTTCCAGTCGTTCGAAAAACCGCAGAGGACGTCGGCGTAGCGATATTGTACATTTTCGCCCTGCCTCATGATTCCCTTATCCAATACTATAGAGAAAGTTTCGGGTTTGAAAGGTTGGGCGCGCCTCACGAGGAACTCCTTCACAAAAGAATGAAACCTCTTTACGATCGTTCCTGCGTGTTCATGTACATGTTTCCGTGACGGTTGTCTGCTCTGACCGTAATCTTTCTTCAGTTCTGAGTTGGTCTTCGTTTTCGCAAGTTTATCTTCTCGGCGTCTTTTCCGATCTCCTTGGAGAGTGGATTGTTCGCGATGTTCGCGTCGTCGCATGACGCGGCGAATTTGAAGTTTCCGTAGCGACGCGAATCGCGTTTTTTCTCGCCGAGTCGGCGCGGACGCGCGGTTCGCGTTTTTAAATTTGATTTTTCCTAACTCGTTGAAAATCGCGTCTTGTTTCGTTAGAATAAACGCGTCGCTCGCGAAATATCGCGCGCGAATCATCTTGGAACGAAAGGACGTGAAACATGACGAATCTTTGGCTTGCCGCGGCGTTTGCGTTTGGGAGCGTTCTTCTTCCCGCTGCGTTTGCTCTCGCCGCCGAATTCCAAGCTCCGGACGGCGCGCCGCCTCTCGTTCATTGGGCTTTTTTAGAGTCGGTCGACGGGAAAATGAGCGACATGCAGCGTTACGCCGTCGAAAACGTCGCGCCTGAGGTCAAAAACGAGCCGGGTACGTTCGCGCTCTACGGCGGCGTCGATTCTTCCAAGCCGAATCGACTCTATCTTCTGGAAATCTATCAGGACGAAGAAGCTTACGAGCGCCATGTCGGCAGCGCGCCGTTTGCGAAATACCGCGAGCTTCGCGCGCCGATTCTGAAAGAACTCGTCCTGACGCCGGTCGTTCCGATCGCGCTTGAACAGAAAACGTCAGGGTTCGGAACGCGGCTTGTGATAAGGCGTTATGAGGTTAATCCCGAACGACGTGAAGAATACGGTCGGCTTGCGCGCGCGGAGGCGAAACGCGCCGTCGAGCGCGAAGAAAAGACGCTCGGCGTCTTCGTCACGGCGGAAGAGGAGAACCCTAGTATCTTCCGAACGCTTGAGGTTTACGCCGACGAAGAAGGGCTTCAAGCGCGGCGCGATTCCAAAGAATGGAAAGCGTGGCGCGAAACGGTCGGCTGCTGGGAAAGCGCGGTTGAGGAGATCGACGTCAAAGACGCGAAAGTTCCCTTGAGCGTTAAAGGAACAGTTTCGTCCGACGCTCGCTAATACCGTCTCTTTATTGACTGCGACGCGGAGACTTATTTGACGTCCCGCGCCGCGAAGATCGCGAAAGGAACGCTATGACGAACATTATCCGCAGCGCCGCGACGGCGATTCTCTTCGCCGCGCTCTCTTTATCCGCCGCATGCGCGTTTGCGACGGACTATTACGTCGATTCGCAGGACGGCTCCGACGCGGCGGCGGGAACGTCGCCGACGACGGCGTGGAAGACGCTCAAGCGCGTTTCGCGCGCGGAAGAGATCAAAGGGGGCGACGTCGTTCATTTCCGATCCGGGCGCGTGTGGCGCGAAAGTCTCGCGCCGCGGTCCGGGGAAGAGGGGAAGCCCGTCGTCTACACGAGCTATGGCGACAAAACCCTCGAAGGCGCGACGAGCGTTCTTGGGACGCCCGTAACCTATTCGTATAGCGACGGCCCCAAACCGAGTTTTTGGCGTTCCGTTTCTCTTTCCAAAGAGAGCGACTGGGTCAACGAGGGGGAGAATCTCTGGGCGACGCGTCCTCGCGAAGTTAAAACAGTCGGAGAACCGCGCAAACTCGACGGATCATGGTCGCTTCATCGCGAGAACGGCGCGGTCGCGTCCTTTGAGCGTCGCGACGACGTCATGACGATCCGCTGCGAGAAGCCGGGGACCGCGTCGAATCACATTCAGTGGATCTATCAGCCGTTCACGATTCGCGACGGCAAGCCGCTGCGCCTTTCTTTCGAAGCGCGCGCGACGATTCCGACGACCTTTTTCGTCTCCCTCATGGAGCCGAAAAGCCCTTGGCGTTCCTACGGCGCCGTCTCGGGGTTGGGCGAGCTTACGAGCGAGTTTCAATCCTGTCAACTCTATCTCCAGCCGAATCGCGACGCGGACGACGCGCGGTTGACCTTCTACCTCGGGAAGCTTCCCGAGGGCGAGACGCTTGAGATCAAAAACCTGAAGTTCGAAGAGGTTCAGATCGACGAACTCGACATGACGCCCGACGTCGGCAACATTATCCTCGACGGAACCGCCGCCGCGTTCAAACGCTGGACGCGCGACGAACTCAAAGCGCAGGACGATTTCTTCTACAACCGCGAGGACGGACGCGTCTGGTATTATTCGGAAAAGAATCCCGCGTCGACGCGCAAGTCGCTTGAAGCGGCGATAATGCGCCATGTGATCGATCTTTCCGGCGTTCACGACGCCGTTTTCGACGGGCTCGACCTTCGTTACGGCGCGGCGCACGGGTTCGGCGGGTCTGGGAACGCGCGGTGCGTGATTCGCCGCTGCGATATTAGCTGGATCGGCGGCGGCGATCAGTATCGCGAAGGGGGCGCTGGGCGCCGCGTGCGCTTTGGAAACGGGATCGAGTTCTGGTCGTCGGCGCGAGATCACGTCGTCGAGCAGTGCCGCCTGTGGGAGGTATACGACGCGGCGTTGACGAATCAAGGCTCCGGGACGAACGAGGAACGCAACATCGTTTACCGCGAGAATTTAATCTGGAACTGCGAGTATTCCTTCGAATATTGGAACCGCGACGAAAGCTCCGCCACGGACAATATCTCGTTCGTCCACAACGTTTGCCTCAACGCGGGTTACGGCTGGGGACACGCGCAGCGTCCGGACCCGAACGGACGGTGCCTCATGTTCTACAGCAACACGGCGCGGACGACGAATTTCGTCGTGAAGGGCAACGTTTTCGCGAACGCGACGGAATCCCTTGTGCGTTCCGACGTCGAATGGAAGCCCGAGGGCCCGACGCTCGACGACAACGTCTACTGGCAGGAGGACGAGTCGAAGCCTTACGTCCTCTGGCTCAAACAGAAGTACGGACGAGACGAGTTCGACGGATTTAAGAAAGCGTCGGGGCAAGAGGCGCGCGGACAAATCAGAAAGATCGACGTTCCACTCGCAGCCCTCGGCGCTATCTCGTCAGGAACGTTTAACTCCGAGCGCTGAATGTTGAGACGGCGTTGGAAAAGTCGGCGGAATCAGACGCAGACGCCCGCGCCAGCGAGCGCGGACATAGAGTTTTCGCCAGTACGCGGTTATGAGTTACGTCGCGCTTTGAGACGAATGCCGGGCGCCAACGCCCGCGCGTTGGCGCGCCGTCTCGCCGTCGACTTGAGCGGTTCCATCAAGCTAGGCGTTCTGCGTTAGGTAAGCGGCCAACGGGAGCGATGATTTTACGCGCGCGCGGTAGCGCGAACCGTCCGCCGCGACGTCGCGGCTAGCGGATTTCGGGTTTGGCGAATTTCGCGGTTTTGGGCGAGAGCGTGTTCTCTTCTCGAGGAAGCGCGGCCGTCTTGGCGACGAAGGTTCCGGGGACGGGACTCCAGCGGTAAGTCGCGACGCGGTCGCCGGCGTCGTTTGTCTTCGCTTCCGCCATCGTTTTGACGGCGGTGGCGCCGTTTGATTTCTCAAGGGGCGGAGCGTATCGGCGCGTCGCGAGTCGCGGACGTTCGGCGATTGTTTTATCGTCCGACGAGGTCTTGCTTGGTTTCTGGGCGACTTTTTCGGAGACTTTGCGATTGGCGAGCGCGGAACGCGTCCAGCCTCCGGCCTCAAAGACGTCCTCTTCTTCGAGTTCCTCTTGATCGGTTTCGTCGTCCCCTTCGAGTTCGTCGGCGTCGACGGTCAGAGGCGCGAACGGCGCGGCGTCGGTTTCTTCGTCAGACGATTCGGGAAGCGCGAGTTCGGGCGCGTCTTCATTTTCGTCGTCCTCTTCGACGTCGGTGAACTCAAGGATCGGATTGCCGTCTTCGTCGAGCGTGATTTCGGCGACGTCGCCGTACTGTTCCGTTTCGTCGTCGGCGGCGAGAGACGCGGCGTTCTGGGCGCCGGGGCGCGGTTTTGCCGCGTTGAATCCGAGGACGGTTGAAGGAAGCCTCGGGGCGCCTGAGGAGCGCGAGAGAGGAATCGCTTGAGGCGCGGCGGAGTCGTCGTCTTCGCCTTCGAGGTTGAAGGAGTCGACGACGAGATCTTCGTCGGTCGAGAGCGCGTTAGGCGCGGCGGAGTAGGGCGCGACGGGCGCCGCTTCCGTTTCGACGAGTTTGCGAGCGCGAACGTTTTTCGAAGGCGCGGGGCCGACCTTGGCGAGCGAATTCGGGAGGTCGTCTGAGTCAAGCGTCGAAAGAGACTGCGTCGCGAGGTATTCTTCGCCCGTCATCATGACTTCGTCGTCGACTTCAAATTCGTAATCGGACGCGTCGTCGGAGGCGAGCGAGAAGTCGTCCCCGAATCCGAGATTTACTTCGCGCGTCTTTCCAAACGTCCCCGTCGGCGTTTTGCTTTCGAAGTGGAGTCCGGACTCCGCAAAGCTCGCGTTCATATCGTTTGAGTCGAAGAAGTCGTCTTCGACTTCCGGCGTCTGGTAGCCTTGGAAGGACGCTCTTGGCGTCGAGGCGGCGTAGCTCGAGTTATTCGCCGCAAGCTGGTTGGCGCCGCGCGAGAGGATTCGCGCGTAGCCCGGATTCGGATCGTTCGCCTTGGCGAGGAGTCGATAATTGACGGGCTTGCCGCTTTCACGCTGCTGAGCCTGCAGCGCGACGGTCATCGTTTTGTCGGCGAGAACGCGGCGCGCTTCAGGCGAGAGCCCCGCGAGCTGTCCGACGACGCTTTGGAACTGACGCGGGTCGTTCTCCGCCGTTTGCGAGACGCTGTCGATGAAGGCGAGCGTCTGCTCGAAATTCGCGTCGGCGATCTTGCCGATCATCGAGTTGAAGGCGCGCGCGACGAGATCGACGCCGGGATTCTTGACGTCGACGAACGCGTCGAGCCGACAGACGACGAGCGGCGTGAGCGCTTGATCTTCCGTGTAGCGAACTTGGAGGATGAGAAACGCTTCGCCTTCGACCGGACGAATCATTCCCGCGCCGCGATAAACGCCGGCGACGTGCGCGACCGCTAGATCCGTCGTCTGGTACAGAATCGTGAGCTTGCCGCTCGAACCGTCCTTTTCGCTCACGGCGAAGGTCGAAGGGCCGACTTGCTTCATATCGACCTCGTCGTAGCCCATCTGCTTCCAAAGCTCGACGATCGTGTTCGGATAAGTGAGGAAGAAGTCGAATAATTCGGGATTGCAACGCCCGCCCGCCATCGGGAGACGTCGGTACATCGTCGGCGACGAAGCGATCTGCTGGAAACGCGCTTTGGTCTTTTCAGGGAAGAGGTTCCACGGAACCTTCGCGAGCGCGTCGCTCGCTTCCGCCGGATTGGTCGACGCCTGCGTGAGATCGCCCGGGGCGGCGTTCGGTCCGTAAGACGCGTCGGAACGCTGTCCGAAGCTAGGAAACGCGTTCTGGCCCGGCTCGTTCAGATGTTGCGAACGGGAGTGAAACTCTTGACTCTGGCGTTCTCGCGCCTGACGATCGCCGAAATCCTGATTCTTGAGTCCGGAAAGGATCGGTCGCGTTCCGAAGACGCCAAGATGTTGCGGTTCCTGAGAATAATCCTGCGTCCGTCGCGGCGTCGGGGATTGAATTGGAACCTGTCGTTGCTCGTTTTGGACGGCGCCGCCGCTTGACGCCGACTTGTTCTGACCGAAAATTCCAGAGAGAATCGGCGTTCGCGACGCCTTTTGATTCGTTTGTCGTTGCGCCTGAGCCTGAGC
>CAMZHY010000222.1 GCA_947307005.1 uncultured Planctomycetaceae bacterium | reverse complement strand
GAGGTTTAAGACGTATCGGATAGTATAATTCGGACGGCGCCGCGATCATCCCCGAATCGACGTAACGCTGGATGCTCGCGACGTAGGACAGAACGCTTTTATATTCCAGAATCGGAGCAAAGTGGTTCCAATACCCAAGATCGCCGCACCGAACCGATCCCATTCCGATGAACGAATCGTGATCTTTGAGGCCTTGGGTGAAGAAGGAACCGTCCATAATCGGACTCGCCGCCGTCACGGCGGTAACGATCCAACCGTACTCGACCAACTTTTCGGCAAGTTTGAGATAAATTTGATTCTTATAATTTTGGAAATTGTCCTCGCCGCTGACTTTGAAATCCTCTTCCAAAAGTCTTTCGCCAAAGGAAAAATTGAAATGAATCCCGCAGAACGTCATTTTGTACTTGCCGTAATTGTTGGCAAGGTAGCGGCGATAAGCGGTCTTAGATGATCGCGCGCCTTCGAAAAACGCGATGGGAACGTCGTCTTCGTTCGCAAGATACGGAGGGTTGGAGAAAGGCCACAGGTATTCTCGTTCGGGAAGACTTGCAAGCGTTCTTTGAATGCGTCCGGTAATCTCGTCAAGCGAATCGACCGCCTCGCGCGCGCTTGAGAAGACGCTCGTATTGATCTCTGTCTGATTCTCGCAAAAATCGCGAGTTATCCTCGGATCGTCCGGATCGAAAGGATGCGGGGTCTGCGCCATGCGCCCTTCGGACGTTACGCGGAGACATTCCTTTTCCAAACCGATATTGCATTCAAGAAGAGCTTCTTTAACGTTAGGATTCTCTATATGGAACACTTCGCCGCCTCCTCTTATGATAAAAGACGTTCGCCCGCGATTTAGCGTCAAACACGCCAAGACGTTCCGTCGGAACGTTGCAGAATGAACTCGCTCTGACCGTTAAGTTCGTCAATTGATTCCGACCTAAGAAGGAACACGCGGCTTCCCATCGTGCCGTTAATCGACTTTGGCGGCTCCTTCTCATAGAGAAGACGACGCCGAAAACGCTCGCGTATCTCTTCTGGACTATGCGCGTATTGAATCTGCGGACCTCGCCCTATGTGGGCGACGTAATACTTGAACGCATAATTGGGAAACGACCTGTTTGCGCGATAAACAAGACTTTCCGCCCAGATTTGATAGACGTCGACGTCGTACGCGTAATTCATCTTATCGGGAATATAGCCGCCTGGCGCCCTCATATTAACCTCAAGTCCGAGAACGTCCCCTTTCCGACCAAGATAAGGATGATCGACGTCGAGTCGGAAGAATTCAAAATGGAAAAACCGAGACTTTACGTCGAAAGCCTTGACAACTCGCTCGCCAATCTGATAAAGCCCCGTCGAGACGACGTCCGTCGTATAACTGACGTTCTCACCCGCGCCGCGCAGCATATCCAAAGGGCTGACAGCCATGACCTGCCCCGTCGCAAAGAGAATTTCCCCCTCCGCGCCCGTAATTCCGTCGAACGTTTCGACGTGGCCCGGCGCAAACTCCTCCGCAATGTACTGAACGTCGCGCTTGGCGGTCCAGAATGCCGCAAGTTCAGGTTCAGAAGAGATTCGCCAAGTATCTGAAGCGCCGACGCCGGAATCAGGCTTGACGACGATCGGATATCCGACTTCCGCGACAAACGCCTTAAGAACTTCAATGTCCAGAGGATCGACGAGACGAAACCGCGTCGTTTTAACGCCTGCCGACGCGTAAAACGTCTTCATCTTCGACTTCGATTTGAAGTCGGCTAAATCGGCGACGCGGAAACCGGAGGAGACGTTGAAATCGTCGCGCAAACGCGCTTCGAGTTCAAGCCAGTATTCGTTTTGACTTTCGACGTAATCGATCCGCCCGTATCGGGCTATATAGTCTGCCGCCGCGCGGTAAACCGTTTCGTAGTCTTCAAGAGACGGGAGCCAACGGTATTCCGTAAGGGAGTCGACGACGCGTCGATCGAGTTGATCATAAGGACAATCGCCGAGTCCTAACACGTTGACGCCGAGTCTCTTCAGACGGTCGCAAAAGTTATAAAAATGTTCTGGAAAATTCGGCGAGATAAAGATTACGTTCATCCGTCGCCTCCTAACATCGCTTTGTTAAAACGGAATCAATCCCAGAGGAATCGCATCCACGTTTCCGTCTGTTCGCGCCAGCTCGCTTCGTTATGAGCGCCGCCCTGCTGACAGAGGATATATGTTTTCATTCCCTTCTCTTGCGCCTTTTTCTCGACAGCAAGAATATCCTGCGCGACGCCCCAATTCATCTTAGGATCAAACTCGTTCGTCCCCCAACTGAGGAAAATCCGAGTGTCGGGCGAGTAGGAATGTTCGTCAAGTTCGCGAAGGAAAGGTTCTCGAGCAATCATAAGCGACGGGGAAATAATCGTCGCTTTGGAAATGTAAAGATTGTACCTCAAGACGCCGTAGAGGGCGGTCAGACCGCCCATGCTATAACCGCCGATCGACGTCGCCTCTCGGAAAGGGCATGTCCTGTATTCTCGATCAATCTTCGTCTTAAGCTCGTGAACAAGCCAATGGAGCGTCGCGTCGCCGCGTCCGTGAATCTTGCCATACTGCATACTCGTCAGGTCGTAAGGCACATACTCGTGAACACGGGTATAGTCGTCATGACTACACTCAATCCCAACGACAATGAGTTTCTTATGCCAGCGGTCAAGGAAATCTTTAAGTCCGAGGCACGTCCCAAAAGTCGCGTCGGAATCAAAGAAGAGGTTGTGACCGTCGAAAAAATATAAAGTCGCGTAGCGTTCGTCCGTCTGATAATAATTGTCGGGCAAGTAGAGGTGAATTCTGCGTTCCTCGCCCCCAGGCGTAAACCATACGTTAAATTTCTTGATCATGCTCGTCTTGAACCTTCAAAAGCAAACGAGTTAGTTGTAAACAACAGCGGAACGTCGCCGTTCTCTGCAAATCCAAAATCATTTTCGCGAGACGCTCGCGTTGACGATCGCGTCTCGCAAACGTTCTAACCCTTGCGCGAGATACGAACGCGGACACGCAAAGTTCACGCGTTGGAAACCGCGTCCGGCGGCACCGAACATTCGCCCGCCGTCAAGCCAAAGCCTCGCGTCGTCGACGACAAGGCGTTCCAACTCGTCGTCAGACAATCCTGTTTTGCGCAAATTGATCCAAAGCAAATACGTCCCCTCGTTTCGGGTCGTCGTCGCGTTGGGAATCTCATTATTGACATAGTCGACCGCAAAGTCGAGATTTCGCTCTAGATACCGAAGCGCCGCAGCGCGCCATTCTTCGCCATGCTCATAGGCGGCGCGCGTCGCCGCGAGACCAACGGCGTTCGGCTGGCTGTATCCCGACGCGGCGATCTCGCGTTTGAACGCTAGGCGCAAATTACGGTCTGAAACGAAAATATTCGCAACTTGGAGCCCTGCGATATTGAATGTTTTACTCGCGGACGTGCACGTCGCGCAACGCGCTGCAAACTCCGGAGATATCGTCTCAAAAACCGTATGTTTCCCTGAAAAGACGACGTCGTTGTGAATCTCGTCGCTCACGACGAAAACGTCGTGAGCGAGACAGATTGAACCAAGCCGTTCAAGTTCGCCGCGGGTCCACACGCGTCCTCCAGGGTTGTGCGGACTGCACAAAAGGAAGAGCTTGACGTTGAAGTCGACGATCTTGCGTTCGAAGTCGTCGAAATCGATTTGATAACGTCCGTCGTCGCCAAGAACAAGATCGCTGCTTACAAGTCGTCGATTATTATCGAGAACGACTTCGGAAAAGGGATAGTAGACGGGCTGCTGGATCAAAACGGAATCGCCGGGAGCCGTAAAGGCGCGTACGCACTGCGCCAAGGCGAAAACGACGCCCGGCGTTACGACAAGAGACTCTTCGCGAGGTTCGAAGTCGAAGCGAGTCTTCATCCAGTCGGCGACTGCTGCAAAATACCGTTCTTTCGGCTCAGTATAGCCGTATATCCCGTGTTCCGCGGTCTCTCGAATTGCGTCTTGGACGTAGGACGACGTCTTGAAATCCATATCGGCGACCCAGAACGAAAGCAACCCTTCAGGCTTGCCGCGTCGGGTCGCATGATCAAATTTCAACGAATCGGTTCCGCGACGGTCGACAAAGGAGTCAAAGTCAAGATTACGTTCCGGCATGAGCGACATTCCTTCCTTGGGTGTGGACGTTAGAGGTCGTTAGCCGTTAAGAGCCTGATCGAGATCGGCGACTAAATCGCGGACCGACTCAATTCCGACGGACAGACGCAGAACGCGATCGTTCAAACCAGAGGCGCGTAGTCCTTCTTCAGAAACGGACGCGTGGGTTTGCGCAATCGGGTAAGTCAAGAGCGTCTCTGTTCCACCGAGGCTTTCGGCGAAGAAAATCGTCTTGACGCGGGTCAGCGTCGAGATTGCGAGTTCCTTCGATTCTACCTCAAAGGAAACCATCGAACCAAACCCGCGCGCCTGACGCTTCATGATTTCATAGCCCAGCGAGTCAGGAAGCCCCGGGAAAAAGACGGACTTTACGCGTCGTTGTCCTTGAAGCCATTCGACGATTTTAAACGCGTTCTCTTGGGATCGTTCCATGCGTAACGCAAGCGTCTTGACGCCTCGCAGGACAAGCCAAGAATCGAAGGGCGCGAGCGCGGATCCCGTCGTCGTACAGAGGAACCGCAACCGCTCGACAATATCAGGATCAGACGCGACAAGAAAACCGGCGATTACGTCGTGATGCCCGGCAAGGAACTTCGTGCCGCTATGAATCACAACGTCCGCCCCGAGGGCTAACGGATTCTGAAAATACGGCGACAGGTAAGTGTTGTCGACAATGCACAGCGCGCCGCGACGATGCGCGACCGCCGATAGTTTCGCAATGTCGGAAACGCGAGCCATCGGGTTCGTCGGCGTTTCAAAATAGATCGCCCTCGTCTTGGTAGTCGTCAGCGCTTCAACGTCGTCCTTGGTAAAATCAGCGCGGATGAACTCAATCCCATGCCGCCGAGCAATTTCCTCGAAGAAACGAACGCTGCCTCCGTAAAGGTCGACGTCGACGACAACCTGATCGCCGGGACTAAAGAGTTCAAAAAGAAGCGTAATCGCCGCCATTCCGCTCGAAAACGCAAGGGCTCCCGCGCCCCCTTCAAGTTGCGCGACAATCTTTTCGAGCTGAGACCGCGTTGGGTTCGATTCTCGGGAATAGTTGAAGCCGGCGCTCAGGCTAATATGATCCTGACCAGGAACATAATCGTCTCGAACGCCGGGATGCACGTAAGCGGCGGTCTGAAAAATGGGAAAACTAACGGAGCCGAACGTCGAACGAAAGTTCTCGCGTTCCTGTTCCTCCGATAAATGCAAACATCTGGTTTCGATATCCTTAGTCACGCCTCATTATCTCAACGTCGCGGTTCGCGGCTCGACAAGTCGAAGCCATTGGCAATCTGTGGGACTAACCCTCAACGTCGGCGATGTTTTAACATATATTCCTACTAAGTCAATAGGTTTTTTGAAAGTTTTGTAATACTGACTTCATCAAATGAACGGGCGTTCTTCAGCCCCTGCCAGCTCGCCTTCAAGTTCGTGATCGCGTCGACGTAGCCCGCTCCGAGTTTCGCGTCGGAGTCTGAAAAAGACGCGCCGAGTTTTGCGTCGGAGTCTGAAAAAGACGCGCCGAGTCTCTTCGCTTCTTCACGGAGTCTTCGCAGACCTGCGGTCCTTCGTTGAAGAGGGGCGTCAATTTCTGTCCCGCGTCGCGCATAAGCCGTAGCGCGGCGCCGGCTCTCAGCGTCGGATCGTCGATCGAACCGACCGCGAGCGCGACCTCTTCAAATTGTCGCTCGGGAGACAGCGCCGCAAGGTCGAAAACCGACAGCCTCAGCTGCTCGAACGCTTTGCGAGTGCCGTCCGAACCGTTTTGCGCCTCGACGAGTTTCTTCTGGATGTTCTTGACGGCGCTTTCAACGTCGCCGAGCGTCGCGCCGCATCGCTGCGCCGCGTAATCGTACTCGGACAACGCCGTCGCGGATATTCCAAGACGCGCCGACGCCTTGTCGAAAACGTCGCCGGTCTTGCCGAACTCGGCGGAAAAGGAGGAAATATGACGGAAGCCAAAAGCGAACAAGTTGTTCAAACTCGCGAACGACGCCGCGAGTTTTTTGACGGATCCGTTGACGGCGTCCGCCGTTTGCCGTATCATACCAAGCGCAATCTCGGCTCGGCCCGCTCCTTCGACCGTCACTTCGACGTAAGCCTCGCCCGCTTTAATTCGTTCGCTCATCTCTCAATCCTTCGGTGAAAAAAATGGTTCTCGTCGCTCTGCTTATAGAACTTTTAAAAAATGTTTTTTAAATATTGATAATCTAAAACATCAATGAATTTTTCTAAAACATGCGTGCCATAAATATTTAAACTTAATTTCATGAGATTTTTTTTGATGTTTTTGTTGATGATTTTTTTTTCTTGGTTGTTTTTTAAATTATCGATTA
>CAMZHY010000221.1 GCA_947307005.1 uncultured Planctomycetaceae bacterium | reverse complement strand
GACGAGTCGAACGGCTCTCATTTCAACGTCTCCGAAACGGGATGCTAAACGCGTTTCAACTGCTTCAAAGAAGACTCCTAACGCGCAACGACGGACGTCGACCAACTTTTAGCATGACCCCAACCTCAAATTTGAATCGCGATATAAAGGAAATAAGTAGGACCAACAAACGTTGGTAGTAATTATAGCGCCGATAGTTAAAGACGTCGACATTTTTGGTTTCAACGCCGTCGAAAAAGAAGGGAATTTCACAGGCGGAGAGACGGAGTCGTTTATTCATTTGACTTCTGAATTAACGCCCAGGGTTGGTTGTGAAAACGTTATCGGGAAGTTGTTTTTTAGGTCTTTTCTAGAAAAGATCTTTTAAGAGGTTGTAGATTTTTGAACCGTTTGGCTGAGCGTATTTTTGGACAAGGGCGCCATGCAACGCTTGCTTTGCATTGTCTTTATCGTAGTGTTCCGCTGCGATTTCAGCAATTTCCGCCGAGGCTTCGGGGGTAACTTTGGCGTCGGAGAGAATAGTGACGACAGTGTTCTTAAGCGATTTCGTCTTTTTTGGCGTTCGCGTCGCTTTGTAAGATGGCTGGGGAGAGGACGGAGTTGAATTAGACGTCTCGAGATTACCAAGATTATTTGAAATCGTTGTTTTCACCGCCGTTAGAAGTTTTTCATTGTTGGGAAACGCACTTTTTATTTTTTCGAACACCGTCGTAGGGAAATTTGTGTCGTTGCGACCTTTACAAACAATTGACGCAACCTGCCCTCCCACTTTAGGCGAAAAACCTGCTTCGGAAATTGCTCTTTGCATTACAATGTTCCAGTCGATATTCTTCGGCGGAGTTGTGGGTACAGCAGGAGTCGACGGCAAAGGAGAAGGCGAGATTTCTATATTTTCGGCAGCCGACGGATTAGGCGTCGTTTGAGGTTTGACGACAGTTTTTCCAATGCGTTTGACGTTGACCTTTTCGCGCGTTCTCCAGTACTTAACGATATTGTCGTAATCCGTGTCCGAACTCCTGATTACATAGTTGCACGAAGTTCCGTAGACGCCGATCAAGTAGCCCAAATAGGAAACGAGATGCATGTCGACGGATTGGTTTTTTACCGGAACTTCATGTATCGTGAAGACGTCGACGTTTTGTCGATGAACTTCCAGAATTTTGGCAACGGTTGCCGTTGGAATTCTGGGAGCTTTTTCAGTTGAGAACAGGCAAACTCTCTCCTTCTCGGGATCGATTTTTTCGACGTCGATGAACGCATCGAGTCCTACGTTTTCATAATCGACGAGAATGAATGTTTTGACGTTAGGAATCGTACCGTCCGAAGAATTGGGGCTTGCTTTCTCGTTGTTTTCGTTCATTTTGAGGGCGGCGGACTGAGGACTGGCTATGATTGTTTCTTCGCTTGGAACCATGGCGGGGGACGATATGACGGAATCGCAGGGGGAAAGCGGCAGGCGCATTACGGAGTTGACGCGCAGCCAAGGATACGCAACGCGGAATCTACTGTTAATCTTTCCGACGACGCCGTAAGGGGAGGTCGCTTTTACTAACGTTTTATTGAACGTCATTGAAGAAAGCCTTCTACGATTATTGTTTTTCAGATTGGAGGGACCTTGAAAGCACGGGCGATTTCGACGCCGCCGGACAAGAACGCTACGCCGTTGGCCCCGGTTTTCTAGCGGGGCGTTCGCAATATGTCGCGGAGGAATTCGGGGAGGGTCGTCGACTCGTCAAACGTTCGTTACGAGCCGAAGACCTTCGCGACCTTTTGCAGGTATTTTCTGATTTCGAGATGTTGCGGGCAAACTTTCTCGCACATTCCGCACTTAATGCATTCGGACGCTTTTCCGTGACCGTCGCCTGTGATGACGGCGTCGTAGTAATGTTTCGCGTTCCAGCCTTTGAGCGTGTTGTGCGTGTTGAGCGCCGAGAAGACGTCGGGAATGCGTATTCCCTTGGGACAATGATTCTCTTCGACGCAGTATCGGCACGCGGTGCAGGGGATGAGATTCATGCCGCTGAAGACGTCGCAGACGTCGCGAATCGCCTGCGTTTCGCGTTCAGAAAGGGGCTTGAAATCCTTCATCGTCGCGACGTTGTCGCGCATTTGCGCCATGTCGCTCATGCCCGAGAGGACCATCGCGATTTGAGGAAAGCTCGCGGCGAATCGAATCGCGTAGCTTGCGGGACTGCCGCCGCCGAGGTCGCTGAGAATCTTCGCCGCGCGTGCAGGAAGATTGACGAGCGAACCGCCCTTGACCGGCTCCATGACCAGAACCGGTTTTCCGTGTTTTTCACAGACATCGTAAACCTTGCGACTCTCGACGGACGCGCTTTCGTAATCGAGGTAGTTGAACTGAATCTGGACGATTTCAATTTCCGGATGTTCCGTCAGAATCATGTCGAGCGTTTCCGCTTTGTCGTGGAAAGAAATCCCGAAATGGCGGATCAACCCTTCTTCCTTGAGTTTACAAGCCGTTTCATAGGCTTTGCAACGTTTGAATTTCGGGTAGTTGTTCTTATCCTGCGCGTGCATCAGGTAGAAGTTGAAATAATCGACCTTGCACCAGCCGAGTTGACGCTCAAAGAAGGGGCGGATATCGTCTTGGCTGTTAAAGTACGGCTCCGTGAGCTTGTTCGTCAGGAGAAATCGATCGCGGGCGATTCGGGACGCGAGACATTCGCCGATCGCGAGTTCCGACGCGCCGCCGAGATACCCGTGCGCCGTGTCGAAATAGTTGAAGCCCGCGTCGAGAAAGGCGTCGATCATTTGCGTAAACTGTTCCGCGTCAACCTTGGCGCCCTTCATTGGCAGGCGCATACAGCCGAATCCGAAAACGCCCTTCATCTCCGGAAAGAATTTATTGGCAAGCATTGCAAGTCTCCTGACGTAAAACGCGGTCAAAACGCGCAAGATCGCGTCGGTCTTTAACGACGTCAGACCTCGGCGTTCGACGCATTGTATCAGACAAGGACGGCGTTTGACAAGAGGCGAGCGCGTTCTTTACGTCGTTTTAGACGACCTAAAATGCTCTTGCAACGTCGCTCTAAAAAGTTCACAATTCGCCGGGGACGTCTCGGCGCTCGGACGCGTCGTCGTTCCCTTTGCATATTGTTTGACCGCAACTATTATGATCGTTAAAGGAATCGTTCAATGACGAAGCAGAATTCAACCGAGACGCTTGCGCCGTGGGAAGAGACGACCGACGCGTTCGCGGCCGTCGCGACGCCGCCCGAAAACTCCGCAGGTCTCGCCGAGTTCGACGACTTCGGCGAGCCGGATCCCTTCGACGGTCCGATTCCTCCCGAAAAGGAGCCGCTCATCGACGAAATCGCGTCGGAATACGTCGGGTTCTGGAACCTGCTGGTGAGCAAGACGAACTGGGAGAAGGGCAAGGTCATCCATTCATGGCGCGAGAAACTCCGCGAGGCGGGGCTGCCGCGCCGCGTCTACTCCGACGACGCGATTTCCTCGCGCATCGGAAACGTCTCCCCGCAGCACGTCGGGCGTCTTCGCCGCGTCTACGAGCGATTCGGTTCCGAGCCGACGCTTCCCGGTCTCTACTGGAGCCACTACCAAGCGGCGCTCGACTGGGAGGACGCCGACGAATGGCTGAAGAAAGCGTCCGACGAGAAGCTTTCCGTCGCGCAAACGCGCGTCGCGCGCTGGGAGAAGTACGGCGCGAAGCTTGAAAGCAAACCGCGCGACGAGGACGTCGTCGCCGCCGAACGCGACGAGGACGTCAATCCGTATAACGATTCCAACGCCGAGGGCTTTATCTCCGAAAAAGAAACGGAGACGACGCGAGAAGACGCGGAGAAGGATAAGGGCAAGAAGCCGAAGAAGCAGAAGAAGGGGGAGAACCCGCTCGGAGAGTACGCGGGCGACGCGGAGCCTTGGGAAGGCGCTGAAAACACGTTCACCGACGTCGAGGTTCTCGACGCGATCAAGGCGCTCGAGCCGCTGCCCGACGATATCGCCGAACTGATCGAGTCGCTCAAATGCGCGATTCTCGCGCGGCGAGTCGAGAATTGGCAAGACGTTACGCCCATCCTAATCGCCCAATATTTGAGCGAACTCAAACGCCTTCTTGTCGCCGAAAGCAAGTCTTGATCGCGTTCCGGATTGACCGATGAAACAACGCCGCGCGTCCTTTTTATTCCGCATCTCGACGTTCCTGACCGTCGGCGTCGCCCTTGTTGCGGCGACGCTTTCGGGGTGCGCCACGCTGCCGAAAACGCTGCGATACAACGCGGCGGATTCGCGTTTTGCGCTCGACAAGCCGTCGGGACCGTCGCTCGGCTCCAACGCGGCGCAGATTCTCCATGAAAACGGACTCCAAGCGCCGAAAAACGTCGACGATCTCGAGCGCCTGCGGACGCTTCTCGAGACCGACACGACGCCCGATCTCGTCTATCTCTACGCGGAGACGGCGTATCTCTACGCGCGACGCGTCGAGAAGTCGCGTCCCAACCAAGCGCTTCGAATCTACGCCGACGTCGTTCGTTGCGCGTGGAGCTATCTCTTCAATCCCGCGCTCTCCGACGAGCGCGAACGCGCGAGGTGGAACGGTCAGCTCTCCGACGTCGTTCTTCTTTACAACGGCGCCAGCGAGCGTTTTCTTCATCTCGTTCTCCTTGACGCGCTCAAAAAATCCGACGTCGAGTTTCCCTTTCAGCTAAACGGGACGACGACGATTCCGATGGAATCGGACGCGGTTCGCGTGGAATATCGCGTCGAACCGGGAGCGTGGCGCTCCGACGAGTACGGCGATTTTTACGTCGCTTCCGACTGCGCCGTCGGCGCGCTCAACTTCAGCAGTCGTCAATCGGGCTTCGGCGTCCCGCTGGTCGTTGAACGTCGCGCCGGAGGTCGTTCGTCGCGCGTCGAAGAAAAATACTACCCGCAGTCGATCCTTTTCCCCGCGACCGCCGTCCTGCGCCCAAATCCCTCGCAAACTCTGGGAACGCTCCCGCCTCTCGATCCGAACGCGTCCGCGGCGTCCGACGCGCCCGATTTTACGCTCGACGTTTTCGATCCGATGACGACGAGCGATTTCGTTCAAAACGGGGCCGCGTTTCCCCTTGAAACAGATCTGACGACGCCCCTCGCGTATTTCCTTTCAACGAACGGCAAACTTTTCCGCCGCGCCGCGTGGACCGGGCTCGTCCGTCCCGACAAGCTTCAGGAGTCGGAGGAGGTCGCCGTCGTTCGGGAAGAACGTCAGCTTCAGGGACTCTACCTCTTCGAACCGTACGACCCGAAGAAGATTCCGGTGATCATGACGCACGGACTCGGCTCTTCGCCGATTACGTGGATGGAAATGTACAACGCGCTCCGCAGTATCAAAGGGTTCCAGAGCGGCTATCAGTTCATGTTTTTCTTCTACCCGACGGGACAGCCCTTCTGGGCGTCCGCCGCGACGTTCCGCAAAGAGCTTGTCGACTTCCGCGATACGGTCGATCCGGATCGCCTCGCGCCCGCGCTCGACGCGACCGTTCTGATCGGGCACAGCATGGGCGGACTGGTCTCGAGGATGCAGGTGCAAGAGAGCGGCGATTTGATCTGGAGTCTCGTGTCGTCGCGCCCCGTCGATTCTTTCGATTTCGACCCGGACGCTCGCAAGAGAATTCACGATTGGTTCTTTTTCGAGCCCAACCCTTCCGTCAAGCGCGTGATTACGATCGCGACGCCCTTCCGAGGGAGCAAGTTCGCCAATACGTTTACGCAATGGCTCGCCTTTAACGCCATTTCGTCCCCTCAGTCGGTCGTTTCCGTCTTCTCTTCGGCGGCGAGCGTCGCCCTTTCGCCGAAGAAGGGGGAAAAGGAAGCCGATTTCGATTCGAGACTTCTCATGATCTCGACGAGCGTCGAGTCGCTCGATCCAAAGTGCCCCATTTTTAAGGTTCTTGACGAATTGCCAATTCCCGACGACGTCGCGCTCGACAATATCGTCGGCGTCGAGCCGCACATAAAGAATCGGAAGATTCAGCCGATGAAGAGCGACGGCGTCGTTAATTTCCAAAGCGCGCATCGCGACGACGTGGAATCGGAGACGGAAACGCCCGCGTTCCATACCGCCGTCCACATGCATTTCGACGCGATCAACCAAGTCAAAAATTTGCTGGCGACGCATTTGGCGCTTTACGCGGGCGGCGCAAATGTCGATAATAGGGTCGTGAAGAGTCGGAATTGGTCGCCGAGGGGCGATTCGTCGAAAGCGGCGGGTCCCGTCGCGCCGAGCGCCGATTTCTACCGTCGCGACGCCGCGTCGCCCCTCGACGTTCCGGTCGAGTCCGACGGGCCGACGCTTCCTTCGACGTTCTACGCGCCCGTCGAGTCGGCGACCGAGAACGCGACGGTTCGCGGCGTAAGGGCGTCGCGATTTTTCGAGCCTCGATCGCCGGTTCGTTAGCGTCGGGGACGCGGTAAAAAACGTCTTCGCGCCGAGATGAAACGCGACGACGGTCAGAGAGTTCAAACATA
>CAMZHY010000220.1 GCA_947307005.1 uncultured Planctomycetaceae bacterium | reverse complement strand
GCCGGACGCCTTTTCGTGCCCTGCCGCCGCGAGCAGCGCTTCCACCGCTTCGGTGTCGCGCACGGTCATCGGGCAGCCGTATGTATGGACCCAGAACTTCACGTTGCCTCCGTTACTCGGCGTCGGCGTCGACGCGGTATTGGCTCCTCGTGCAACCGACTCCGACGGACGACGCGAGCGCGACGCCAAAGAGCGCCAGCGCGACGCCTCGCCGACGTCTCACGCGGCGCGACTCGCCCTTTCCGGGGGTCTGTGTGTTCATTGTTCCATCTCTTTTCTCGTCCCTCGCGACCCTCCTTGGTCGCTTTTTGGACGCGCTAAAACCTCATTGCGGAGTTGTAAACGATCGTTCCCCGCCAGGATTGGTCGCTTCTCCACGCGGTCGAATCGCCGAAAACGGACGCAGCCGTAGACGAGACTCCAAAACCGCTTAGCGTTTTTATCGTCGAATGGAAAGTAATAAGTTTAATCAAAATAACGGCTGTTCTGATTTTAACAAAGACGTCGAAAAAAGGAGTCGTCTGACTCGTGTCGATTGTTTCGAGGCTTTCGCGTTTTAAAGGAGCGAAATAGCGGCGCTTGCGGAATAAACGCGGTTGTAACGATAACGCGAGTTGAAAGGGAAGGATAATTTGAAAATCTACGGTAAAAACGGGAAAAAGCTTGACAATTGCCAGATTTGGGGATAACATCGGAGACGTAGAATTTTATGCGTCCCCGGCGGACCTACGCGTCGACTAGTTAAAAGAGGTTATTTAGAGAAAATAGCTCAATGTCGTCGGTCTTTGGGACGATACGCATAATAAAGAGACGCTTGCGTCCGATCGTCGCAAGAAGCAGTCGCAACCCCCGGGAAGGCGGGTCAAAGGCGGGAAAATGAACGTTTGGAACAAAGTTTTAATGGCGTTGATTGCGATTATGTGCGTCGTTTTCGGCGTTTTCGCGGCCAACAAGTACAACCTCACGAAGGAGCAGGAAGGGAACGTCGCTAAACTTGAAGCCGAGCTGGCCAAAGTGCGCGACGATATCCAGCAGCTGCGCTACGACATTTACGGCGGACCGGAAAAGGTCGCCGCGAACTGGCGCGAACTTGGCCTTGAAGGGCGGCTGACGTACCTTCGCGGGTTGCAGAACGGCGAGGCGTTTTCGAACTGCCAGCCGGTCGAAGCGCGAGTCGACGAGGAAAAGGGTTCGTCGACGATCGCGTTCGCGGTCGATCCGCAGGACAAGACGACGGCGTTCCGCGCCGGCGTGGTGGCGTTTGTCTTTGATTCCGGCGCCGCCGTCGTTCAGAAAGCCGCTTCCGACTCTTCTTCCGAAGGCGCGGACGCGTCCGATTCTTCCGACGTCGCAAGCGCCGACGCGACCGACGCCGAAGCCGAAGCCGTCGCTTCCGCGAATCCTTACGCGTTCCTCGGCGCGTTCAAGGTTACGGGCGCGAACGACGCTCAGGTCAATCTTGAATCGATCGGTTCTTCCTCCGTCGAAGAGTTGACCGCGCTTAAAGATTCCGCGCGCAGCGGTCGCAGCTGGGTCGTTTACGCCGATCGCCTTCCGATCGATTCGCCCGCCGACCTCGCTTATTTTGAGAGCGAAAATCCCGAACGAGCCAAGGCGCTTCCCGCCGCGACGGCGAGTTTCGTCACGCGAGGGCTGACCTTCGCCGACGTCGAAGCGTTGGGGTCCAACGGTCAGATCGCCGCCGATTCGCGGTTCCCCGTCGATTTCCAAGGCGCGCTTGAACGCGGTTGGTTTGATCGCGACGAGCAGACCGTGATTAACGCGCGCAACACGATGGCGCTCGAGACGTTCACGAATATCATCGCCGACCAGTACGTCGCGATGGGCGAAGAAGTTAAGGACGAGGACGTTCTCGCGTTCGAGAATTGGGACGACGTCTACGCCGCCGCCGTCGCGCGCAAAAAGGTCGATTCGTGGCAAGAAAACATCGCGAAGACGAAAGAAGCGTTGACGCGGATGGAAGGCTATCGCGATCTTGTCAAGAAGACGCTTGACGCCGCCGAGCAAGGCGTCGCCGACTGCCGACAGGCGATTGACGACCTTATCGTGAAGAACGCCGAGACCGCGGCCAAGATCGCCGCCGCTCAGTTCCTCGCGCTTGAAAAGGTCGAAGCGGAGTCCAAGACGGTCTCCAACAGCGAGGGCGTTCCTTCAGAAATTTGATTGCGAACCGTCCGCGGGTTCTTCGCGGACGTCAGTAGATAATCAAAAAGCCGCGTTCTTTTTCCCGCAGAACGCGGCTTTTTGATTTGAGTCGTTTGAACGCCGGAACGTTACAGTTCCTCTTCGCCGCCGTAGACGTTTTCGTCCGCGTTGAGGTCGTCGAATTCGTCGATTTCTTCGTCCTCTGGAACGTCGGCGCAGTTGGCGTCGTCGCCGTCGAGAACGCGTTCTTCGGGGAACATTTCGTCGTACGCGTCGTCGTCGTCCAGATTAATGAAATCCTCGTCGAAGTCGTCGTCGAAATCGTCTTCTTCGGGAGAGAGTTCTTCGCCGTAGTCGTCCAGATTGTAGAGGTCGAGTTGCGCGACGTCGAGATCGGGGTCGTACGTCGCTCCGTCGCCTTCAACGACGGTGTAGTTCAAATCGTCGGCGCTCGTCTCGTTGGGATCGTCCGAGAACTCGTCGAAATCGTAATTTTCGTCGTCGTAATTGTTGGCGTTTTGGGATTTCATGGGATTTTTCTCCTTCTTTGCAATCCTCGGCGCCGTCTGAGAGAAGCGTCTGCGCGACGCGTTCGTAGGACGGGCCGAGATATTTTACTCTAAAAATCGAGTTATTGAATCAAATCATGGCGAAAAAGAACGCAGATTAGCGCAAAAAACGACGTTGGGATTTTTACGACCTTGCGTCATGCGCGGGAACCCCTCTGACTCCGGTCGATATTTTTCCTCTCGGGATGTTGTTTTTTTAACGTCGCGACGGTCGGGCGACTATATAATAAGAGGATTGACGTCGCGGGCGCGCGGCGTCGGAAGTCTTTTCGAGGTTCGGGGTTGTTATGAGACGTCTTGTCCAGTTTTTTATCGGGTCGTCGCTCGTTTTCTTGGCGATTTTGAGCGTATTCAATCTGGCGCTCTTTCTGGAGACGGCGAAGTTGGCGGAAACGGGGTCGGACGGTTCGTTCATGGTCGAAGACGTCTTTCCGTATTTGTGGAAGGCGTTTGGCGTCGTCGGCGTTCTCTTTCTTGTCCATTTTGTCGCCTCCGCGACGATCGCCGGCGTCTACTGGCTTTGCTGGCGTCCGTCGCGCAAAGAACGTCTTGAATCGTCCGACGATCCGTCGTCGGAATCCCGGCGCGTTTCGATTTTTGGCGAGCCGCGCCCTCTTTCCCCGTTCTTGGCCGCGCTCTTCGCGATCGTCGTCCTTTTTCCCGTCCTGACGCGAGGAATCGGCGGCGCCTATAACAATCTGACCTCGTTTCTAGAACAAAGGATCGCCCCGACCCCCGCGCTGGAATCCGAAACCTCCCCGGAACTTTTGACCGCTCCTCCCGACCTCCCGATCGAATCCGACGCGACGCCAGACGACGACGGCGGGGCAAGGAAAAACGGTCGACCCGAACGAAGCGAATTGATTCTCTCGTTTTAGTTTGTTTCGTTTTATTCCCACGCCACGAAGCCGGTTTGAAAGTCGGCAAAAAATTTGGAGAAGATCATGGATATACAAATTCGCATGGTAGACATGAAAATCCGCATGGCATGCGAGTGGAAAAACCTTTGACGTTTTACTATCGATCATTTTGCAATTCGCGACGGTTTTCCTGACGACGGATCGGCTGTGAATCCTAGCGAGCGCGTCGAACCGCTTCATCGGCGCTATATAAACTGCTATTTTAAGGCTCGACGTATTCCGAGGACTTTACCCAGAAAGGTTTCCGCTCTAATTTGAACTCTGACGGTCATGTCTTTCCCTTTCAGGAAATTTTCATGATTCTGGACGACGTCTTAAAGAGTTGGAATAGGAGATTGGTTTTTCCCTATTCTGAAAAGTTGAAATTGGTGCGAGATCCTAATACTTACGCTGGAAATATTGGCGCGGGATTTGCTCAAAGAAGATTTCTTTACTCATGGCGAGAAGCCCCGGTGTTTTATCGACGATTTTTGCGGACAATTTCGCGAGAAGATTAGGAAAACGGTTTTTTTGCGAGCGCTTCGAAAGTGGTTCAGCAAAAAGGATGAAACGCTTATCGTCAATGTCGTCGGAGTTTCTTCAACGAGCAGGAAGGGTTCCGAACCGAATCCTCAAGAGATGGAGGATCTCCAAGCGGCGCTCGACGGATATGTCGTGAGGAGAATTAGTTCCAAGCGAGCGATTCTTTGCAACTTCCTAGCCGTCTCGCCCCTTCGAGGAAAAACGAAGCGGCGAGACGTTTTTCTTTGTGCGAAAGACCGTTCGACAATCAGAATCGTTTCTCCCCCTTGGAGCGTTTTGACGTCCCGCTCGGATAAAGCCGATCTGAATCTCCCCCTCGGCGAATTCGCGCGCAAGCCTTTCGACGCGTTATTCTAGAGTTAGTTTCCGAAAAACGCGAACCTTCCAATCTTTAGAGGCGAAGGTTGAAACGCCGTCTCCAACGTTTACAATTTTGGAAATCGACGCGAGCCGCGTCGTCGACCACCATTTGCTTTCGAGAGACTTATGAACCGGAAATTAAAGCTAGTTCTAGCGGCGACGGTTGGATTCGTCGCGACGACGTTCGTCAATTCCTCGCGCGGACAGACCTCCGACGTCGCCGATACGACGGCGCCCGCGGCGCTGACGGTCGAAAACTTCGTCGACCCGCCGAATTCGGTCAAACCGTGGTGTTACTACTGGCAGCTCAAAGGGAACGTGTCGAAAGAGCTGATTACGCGCGATCTCGAAAATATGGCGGAGATCGGGTTTGGCGGACTGCTCGTTTTCGACTCGCGCCGATATTGGGACGACTACGACTCGAAAACGCACGTGCCCGTGCCTCTCGACGTCAAGCGCGAGTTCATGTCGAAAGAGTGGCGCGAGACGGCGTCATGGCTCGTTTCGGAAGCCGACCGTCTCGGACTTCAAGTCAGCTTCAATATTTCCGACAGCGGCGGACAACTGCGCGGCCCTTGGGATATGAAAGAACTCGGCCCTTACGAACTCGTCTGGACCGAAGGAAACGTCGACGGCCCGAAGAAGTACTCCGCCGCGCTACCGCCGCCCGACGACAAACCGTATTACCGCGACGTCGCGTTTTACGCCGTTCGGATCGCGCCCCCCGTTTCGCCGGGGCGCGAAGAGGTTCGGCTCAACGAGACTTGGAGTCCCGTCGTTCTTCCTAGCGCCGATTCGCCGCGGTACGACAATCTTGTTCGCCTCGACGAGTTCGTCCGCGACGGGCGCCTCGAATGGGACGCTCCCCCGGGCGCGTGGAAGATTTTGCGCTTCGGAACCGCGAGAATCGGCGAACCGGGGTGCGTCGATATTCTGAACGCGCGTTCCGTCAAGGATTATTTCGGCAAGACGCCGGGGACGCTCCTCGACGACGTCGGCGCGCTCGCGGGGAAGACGCTTTCGCATTTCTACAACGTCTCATGGGAAGGCGTCCATCCGAACTGGACCGACGGGTTTGACGAATTCTTCGCCGAGCGCCGACGGTATTCGATTTACGATTATCTCCCGATTCTGCGCGGGCTTGCTCCGACGGGAGAGGGAGCGGTCGTCCCGGAACGATTCGTCGAAGACTATATGAAGACGATCTCCGACGCGTTCCGCGTCAACTGTTACGAGACGATCGGCGAACTCTGTCACGAGCGCGGCGTTCGCTGGCATTCGGAGGACGGAGGGCCGTGGAATCGTCAGTCGCCTCTTTTCCGCGAATCGGACATGCTCTCTTTCTGGGGTCAGAACGACTTTCCGCAGGGCGAGTTCTGGATCGGGACGCCCATGAGGTCGAACGCGACCTTCGCCGCGATGGCGGCGCATATTTACGGGCGGCGCGACGTCGCGCTCGAAGCCTTTACGCACATGACGAAGCACTGGTCCGTCTATCCCGCGCTTCTCAAACCCTACGCCGACGCGAATTTCGCCGCCGGCGCCAACTTCATGATCTGGCATACCTACACGGCGTCGCCGGCGGAACTCGGCAAACCGGGATTCGAATATTTCGCCGGGTCGCACGTCAACTCGAACGTAACGTGGCAGCCTTACGTCCATCCGTTTCTACGCTATATGGCGCGATGTCAGCAGATGTTGCGCCAAGGGACGAACGTCGCCGACTTCTGCGTCTACGCGAGCGATAAAAATTATGAAACGTGGGGCGACGGCGAGAAATGGAATCCCAATTCAAAGTTGACTCATCCCGACGGGTATCGTTACGATTTGCTTGATTCCGAGGTCCTTGTCGAACGTCTTGTCTATCGGGACGGCGTCTTTTGGCTTCCGGGCGGCGCGAAATACCGTCTTCTTGTCTTCGATCCCAGTTCAGACGCGATTCCCGTCGCGGCGATTCGTAAAATTAGCGCGCTCGCGGCGAGCGGCGC
>CAMZHY010000219.1 GCA_947307005.1 uncultured Planctomycetaceae bacterium | reverse complement strand
ATCGTAAAAAGGCTGACGACGAACAAGAACGTCTAGCACAACGTTTGTGTCAATCATTAATCTCATACCGCGACGTCCTTTCCTCACGAATCGCGCGTCGATTTATGTCTTCCGGAACCTTTCCCGCTAGGAATCCAGAAATTACGTCGACCGAAGAGACGCGCGGTTTCGTCAGTTTGGCAACCAACTTTCCTTCGTCCGCGATCCAAATATCCTCAGCGGCGACAAGTTCCAAATATTTGTCGGCGTTCTGAGCGAATTCCGTCGCTGATACTTGCATTATTCCACCTCCTTCTCCCACGCGGAGACCGACTGATTCTATCGTATTTTTCAAGATATTACAAGCAACTTCGAGAACGAACTCTTTGAAAACTGAAAAAGATGCGAACGGAGCGAGCCAACCTTTTCCGTAGCCGTCTCGATCAAAGAAATGATAAGTTGGGGCGCGTCAAGATTGAATTACAAAAGGTCGCGACGACAAAGATTTCGTTGCAAGCGCGCTCAACCGGACGGATTTTCTTGACCTTTTGTCGGAATGAGGTTAAAACGGCGACGGAGCTTTTAGAAGAAACGTCTCAACGCAAAACGCCAAGGAAACGATCGCGAGTATAAAGACTTTCTTCAGGTCTACCTTCGCGACGCGCTTCCGACGACAAACGACGACGACCTAGCCCCCTCGTCATTAACTGCAATCGTCGACGCGGATTATATGCGAATGAACAACGGCGCCTCGCTCATTCCGCATAGCAAAAATGTTCTTTCTGAAGCGTCAATCTTCACGAAACCTGTCGACGCCTTGTCTTTTCAATACGCTGCGCGCTTTTTAACGCCTTTTCTATGATCCCAATAGCGCAAAAACATCATTCTCATACAATATCAAGACCAACTCCTTTAGAACGCGCCGCGCAAGGATCATGAAAAATGAACGTCGAGAACCCTCCAAAGAAGCCAGGCGTCGCCGATAGAACAAGCGTCATCGTCCGAACGAGCGTCATCGGAATCGTAACGAACCTGATATTGGCGTCCATCAAGGGCGTCATGGGAGTCGCGTCGAACTCAATCGCGATAACGGTAGACGCGTTGAACAATTTTTCGGACGCTATTTCCTCCATCGTCGCGATCGGCGGCGCGAAACTGGCCCAAAAAACGCCGAACAAAAAACACCCGTTGGGATATGGGCGATTCGAGTATCTAAGCGCGCTGATTATCGCGGGCGTCGTCCTTTACGCCGGCATAACGTCCGCCGTGGAATCGATCAAGAATATTTTCGACCCGGAGACGCCGAACTTCAGCGCGGTCGCGTTGACAATTATGGGAATAGCGATTGTCGTTAAGATTGCGCTTGGAAGATACGTCAAAGCTCAAGGCGTCAAGGTCAATTCCGGAGCGTTAATCGCTTCCGGCGCCGACGCGCTCTTCGACTCGGTTATTTCCGCATCCGTTCTCGTTACGGCGATTATTTTCATCGTTTCGGGCGTTTCGCTAGAGCCTTATCTGGGAACGTTCATCGCGTGCTTCATCATCAAAGCGGGTCTCGGAATGATCCGCGACACGCTCGACGAAATCCTTGGCAAACGAATCGACCGAAAGCTTTCCAAGAGAATCAAAACGCTGTTGACAGAAGAGCCTGAGGTTCGGGGCGCCTACGATCTCATTCTGCACAACTACGGACCCGACAAAAACCTAGCGTCCGTTCATTTGGAGCTGCCCGACCATATGAGCGTCGGAGAGGCGGACGGACTGACGCGGAGACTCGAAGAGAAAGTCTTTAAAGAAACGGGCGTCATTCTCGTCGCGGTCGGAATCTATTCCTACAACACGTCGAACAACGAGGTGGCGAGAATACGGAAAGACGTCGTCGAACGAACGCTCGTCCACGAATGGGCGTTGCAGATTCATGGATTCTACCTCGACGCCGAAACCAAGACGATACGCTTCGACGTCGTTTTGAGTTTCGACGTCCTTCCCCACGACGCGCTGAAAATTCTCAACGAGGAAATGAAGACCGCCTACCCTGAGTACGAGACCTATATCGTCGCCGACGTCGACGTCTCCGACTAGACGACCCCGACGACGAGACAACGCGGACGTCGTTCTTGTCGGGATCGTTTATGAAAAGACGGGCGCGTCTCTCGCGCCGTCGTCGTTTTTTCGACGCTCAAAAACCGCGCGCGGCGCGCAGGTCGTCAAAATCGCGCAGATGGTAGTCGATCCCGACGTAATCGAGCGTGTTGCAAAGCGCGCGGAGCGCGACGCCAAGCCCGTCGGCCCCGCTGTATCCGCCGAACTGACCGCCGCCTCGAACGTGCGGCTCGAGATCGAGAAAGACGCCGGGGATTCCGCGTTTCTGACCGTAAGTCGTCAGCGACGGAAGGATTGTCGCGAAATCGCGAAGAATCGCCTCATGCCCCGAATAGCCTCTATCGCAAGGGACGAATCCTTTCATCTTGTCTTCGTCCTGACGACCGCCTTTGACGGCGACGGTCGTCTTCGCGTAGTCTTTGATATGCAGCCATCCGAGACCGGGCTTCATCGCTTCGTACTGCTCGAAAATTTCCGCCGTCGTATAGCCTTGAACGACGAGGTTCGCGGCGTCGAAAACGAGCTTGAGCGCCGGATGGTTGACCTGCCGGTAGATTTCCGAAAGAATCCAACCGTTGCAGCCGACGAGATTCGCCTCGACCTCGAGTCCGAACGTAAGATCGGCGCGATGGCAGACCTCCGCGATCTTCCCGAGACGATCGACGACTTGAGAAACGTATTTCTTCGGATCGTCGTCTTTGGGCTGATAGAACGAAAATCCGCGAATGAGCTTCGTCTCAAAGAAGTGCGCGATATCGCAGACCCGTTTGACTTCGTTCTCAAGATATTGATCAAACGGGATATACGGATCCTTAAGACCGTCGTCGACGTCGAGCAGCTTGATCTTGCCGATCGGAGAGCCGATCGACGAAACGTTGAGACCGTAATCGTTCTGGACTTCAAGAACCGAACGAAGCTCGTCCGGCGTCAATTTCATGACGTTCTTAACGCCGTCGCCAAGGTTGACAAAGCGAATCGAATAATACTGCAGTCCCAAAGCGGCGAAAACCGAAAACTGCTCGACCAGCGTCTTCGAATTAGAGCATTCGTCGGCAAAACCCGTGATAATCACCTGAGGACGCGGATTGGTATTGTCGGTCATCGAAGTTTTCTCCTGTAAATGACGGCGTATTGTTTCTACGAGACGCGTTTGTCTAGCTTCTCCGTATGAATATACCCTAAACAATCGCGCTCCGCCACGACGGAAACTCTAGTTTCTGTCAAAAAACGTGAAAAGCGCGGGAGACGCTCGTAAAAGGCGCCGTCCGCCGCGATTGAAAACACGCGCGTTCCCGAAGAGGACGCGCGTGTGTCTTTTCTCGCTAGAGAAATAAGGGTCGGACTGCGCCGGAGGCGGTTTAACGACGACTTTAATCGTTAGAAACGTCCGAGTTCTCTTTCGTAACGCCGGCGACGATTGTAATACGACCTTGTCCCTTCGGGTCTTTATAGCTATCGGGAACGCAACCGCCCAATTCGTCGCGGATATATCGATTGAAATGCTCGACGTCTGACTCGCCCCACGCTTCGATTATTTCGCAGTCTTCAAAAATAGGACCGTAACCGTCGCCGCCCTCCAGCAGCATAAAGGAATTTGAACACAGAGAATACTCTTTCTCCAGATCAAGAGGCTCGCCTCCGATCATAACGTTTTTGACGCGGTATTCGCCGTTTACGCGCTTGAACCTGTTGAGCTCGTCGAGTTCAACCCCGCTTTTTACGCTCGCGTCGATCGTAAACGCTATTCCAGAAACCGCGCTCAAAAACGCAGGATCCTCCTCAGGGTATTTCTTGGCGCCAAACTCAAGCGCGTTGAGGATTTGGCGTCCCGAAACTTTGACGGAGAGAATTTTGTTGTCGAACGGAAACGCTTTCAACACGTCGCCGTACGTTATCTCTCCCCTTTGGACGTCGTTTCGGACGCCCCCTCCGTAAAGGAGAGCAATATCCGTCTTGTACGTCTCTCTTAGCGCGTCGGCGACGAGGTCGGCAAGATTCGTCTCGCCGTTTCTAACGCGCCTTATTGTCGTCTTAGGATCGTTAACGCAAAGATCGAAGTCAACGCGCCCGACCTTTTCGGAAAGCTTCTCGGCGACGCTTGCATTGATTTCGCTAACTTTGCGATTCACGGCGACGTCAACGTATTGGCCGTCAATTGCCGTCCACGTCGCTTCGTCCAATCCCATCGAGCTTTCGGGCGCGGGAACGCGATCGATCAGTTCGGTCGCGATTCCATCCTTCGAAATAGTCATTTTTCCGATATGGTCAAACATCGTCCCCGTTTGCGTGATCGTTACCGGCTCGCCCGCTTTGTTTTTAACGATGAGACTTTGCGTAACCTCGTGAGAGTGAGCGTCGATAACGGCGTCTATCCCCGTCGTATTTTCTACGACGGCTTGCGCTCTCCATTTTTCAACTCCAACGTTTTCTCCAAGGTGTCCTAAAAGAATAACGTAATCCGCGCCTTTCCTCCTCGCGTTATCTACGTTCGCCTGAACGACTTCGTAAAGATCGTCGCCGTCCCCGCAAAACGAATAGACGTATTGTCCCTCGGCGTTTTGGAAGTAGACGGGCTTAGCGGAACCAAGAGAAAGGGGCGTAACGACGCCGATAAAAGCGATTTTCATCTCGCCGGCGTCAATGATCTTAAACGATTCAAAGACGGGTTCGCCCGTTTCTATCGCCTTGAAATTACAGCAGACGTATCTGAAACCAAATTCCTCGGCGCGTTTTTTCAACGTCTCCACGCCGTAATCAAACTCGTGATTGCCGATCGCCGCGACGTCGTATCCAACGAGGTTCATAAGTTCCGTTATATACGCGCCTTTCGAAAAAAGACCGATTGGCCCTCCCTGTAGCGCGTCTCCAGAATCGACAAGAATGACGCGTTTATAAAGCGCCTGCATTTCCCTCTTATACAACGCGAGTCCGTCGTAGCCGATGTTGTTGTCGATCGCGCAGTGGACGTCGTTCGTGTAGAGCACGACGACGTCGTCGCTCGTCTCCGCAAAGGAGAACGAAAAACTTGCGATCACAGCAAGCGCAAACGCAAGCGCGGTAGAAACAATCCTATTCATGAAAACAGGTTCCTTTCATTCTAGATTTGCCGGACAGACGTCAATCGCGCGCGACTTGGCGGCGCCAAACTTTTTACGCATTGAAAGCGGCTGTTGATCGCCGATCGTCTTCAGTCCTCCTGCGATCAAGTCCAAAACGCGGACGACCGCGCCTGCTCGCCATTATTAGTTTCCTCTGTTCTTTAAGTAGCGCGGAGACGTTTGTTTTTAATAAAATTTGTTGAAATTTTCAAGAAATCCCTAGTTTTCTCCATTGGTTGTCGAGTTCGCCGACGTCATCCAGTTTCGTCATAACATAATTCCGTCGGACTTCATACGCGGTCTTGCTAAAAAATAGAGAAAACATAATGAGCGTCTCGACATATGGAAACGCCTCCGTCAAAGGTCTCGACGGGGCTTGAGGAATAAAGGACTGGTCGTATACTGAACGAAGACGCGGTATGACAATCGCGCTCAAACGGCAAAAGAAATTAGAGGTTGAAGGAGAACAGCGCAATGTCGGACGCCGACGCGATTCAACGGACGTTTGTTATGCTCAAGCCGGACGCGCTCGAACGCGGGCTGGTCGGCGAGATTATCTCTCGTTTAGAGCGCAAAGGGCTTAAGCTGGTCCGCATGGAGACGCGCATGATCTCTAAAGAACTTGCGGCGAAACATTATCCGCATCTCGCGCAAGAACCGTTCTATCCCAAAATCGAAGCGTTCGTCACGCGCGGTCCCGTCGTCGCGTCGATCTGGGAAGGGCGCGACGCGGTGCGATTCGTTCGCCGACTCGTCGGCGCGATCGACCCCGCCGTCGCCGAACCCGGAACGATTCGCGGCGACCTCGCCTACAGCTATACGGAAAACCTCGTCCACGCCTCCGATTCGCCGGAATCCGCCGCTAAAGAAATCGCCAACTTCTTCGGTTCCGACGTCTAGTCGCCGGTATCTCAAACGCACGGTTTTACTTTTTATCCCCAAGAACGCAAACTCTTCGGTAGCTGCGCTTGTCGTGACGAAATACTTCGCGTCGGGTTAGGAATCAGAAATCCGTCGGATTGAAAAAGCGACATTTATCGAATTGAGTTTTCAGAATCAATCGATTTGCGGGTCTTTTCAATATCAAAGGCAGAAACATATAGAAGGGAAAATCGTCTGAAAGCGCCCGCCGAAGGCGCTTTTATTCGAGTTGCCGCCCAGAAGACGGTTTTATTATGAGCTACGTTTCCGTCTCGCGGCGGGCGGCTTATATTGTCACAGACGCCTGCGACCAAGGAGAGCGATGATTCAACGTATGCGCAGAGGCATATAACCGGGATTCGGCGCCAGCGCAAGCGCGCTGGACCGCTGTTCGCGCTACCGCGCGCTTGGTTCGGTTCTCGCTCCCGTT
>CAMZHY010000218.1 GCA_947307005.1 uncultured Planctomycetaceae bacterium | reverse complement strand
TGGAGCTCGGCGTACAGAAGAGCGGCACGCCGTACGTTTCGATCGTGAACCGCATGGTTTGGAGAAAAGAGATCTGAAAAAGGAGTTTTCCATGAACATTCTCATCACAGGCGCCCGCGGCATGGTCGGACGTGCGCTCTGCCACAATCTGGAAGCGTTGCGCGACGAGGGCGTTCCGGTCTACGCGATTACCATGCAGAACGAGCCGCTCAATCGCGGCAACTCGGCGTCGCTCTTTATGACGTGGCGCGAGCAGACGGCGTTTGTTAAAGTTCTAGGACCGAAACTCCGCGACGCGGGACTTGAAACGCTTATCATTGCGTTCGACCATAACTTCAACTACGATTCCAACAAGCCCGAATGTCGCGATCAGTTCGGGTATCCGCTCCATATTTACGAAGACGAGGAGGCCGCGCGGTTTCTCGCCGGCGCCGCGTATCACGCTTACGGCGGGAACAAAGAAGAAATGAAGCGCGTCCGCGACGCGCGCCCGGACAAGGGACTGTGGTTCACGGAGCAGTCGATTGGCGACTGGGGGTATTCCTTCGGCGGCGACTTAATGTGGTTCATGCGCGAAGTGGGAATCGGCGTGACGAACTACGACTGCAAGGGAATTATCGTCTGGAATTTCCTGCACGACGATCAAAAGGGGCCGAACCGTCCCGGCGGGTGCCAGTCGTGTTACGGGGCGGTCAACGTTTCGTCGACCGATTACAAATCGCTGGAGCGTTATTCTCATTATTACGAAATCGGACATTTTTCCAAAGTCGCGTCGCCCGGCGCGAAGCGCGTCCAACTTGATCAAGACGTCGCTCTCGAAGGTTTCTACGCCTGCGCCTTTGCGAACCCCGACGGGACGTTTTCTCTCGTCGCGCTCAACGACTCGGACGCGCCGCGTTCGATTCGAGTGAAAATCGGCGCCCAAGAGTTTGTCGCGACGCTCCAGAAGAAGGCGACGCGTTCCTTTAAGTGGAAGTAAGGGAAGGAATTACGCGCCAGAGATTCAACGCTTTCTTCCGAACGGACGCGATCGATAGAAAAACGAGAGATTTTGAGACTAAAAAAGGGGCGCGGCTGGAACTTTATTCCAACCGCGCTCGTCTCATCATAGAGTCGGAGAATCCGCCCGTCAGTCTTCGTTGTCGGCGAGATTGTCTTCTTCCGTGTAATACTCCTCGAATATCGCCGTCGGTTCGGCTTCTTTTGGCTTGCGGCGACTTGAACTCTTCGGACGAATTTTCCTCGGCGCTCGGGCGGTTTCTTCCGCGATCTGAGCGATGAACTCGGCGTCTTCGCTGAGAAGCGCGTTGGGGAGGAGCCGCCATTTCCAAGCGCCTTTGGTCGAACCTGGGAAGTTGATTCTGGCGCCGTTCGACAAGCCGAGAACGTCTTGGATCGGGAAGATTGTCAACCGACATCTAGAGTCGGCGACCGCGCGCAAGACCGCGGCGTGGAGAACGGCGACGGAACGCGGCAAGTTGGGCGACCAAGAGACGACGCGACCTTTCGGTCTCGAGAGACGCGTCGCGTCGGCGATTCGCGACAGAACCGTTCTCAAAGGGCGCGAGACGCGCTGCGGGGCGGGCGGATCGCGACGACCTCGATAACGTCGAAGGACGTCCTTGATCGCGCTAAATTTGAGGTTTGTGAAATCGGCGTTTTTCGTCTTTCGACCGCCGAACCGACGAACGTCGTCGAGCCAACCGAGAACCGGCGCCGCGTCGTGAGTTCCCGTGCAACCGACGCTCGCCTCCGGCCATTCGCGAATAGGATTGACGGGGCCGCCCCTTTTCGGATCGACTTTGAGGGAGTCGAAGGAGAATTGAAAGACGCGCATTCCCGGAATTCCATAATGATCGCGCAAAGCGGCGACGCCTTCGTTCATATCGCCGAGATCCTCCGCGATAAACGCGTCTTTTGGAGATTCGGCGAAGAGCGCGTCAAAGAAACGTTCTTGGGGACCGGGCGTCCAGCCTTCTTTGTAGACGTCGTCCGGATGCGTCGCGTACCGCGCCGCCGCGGAGCGTTCTTCCTCCCAGAGCGCGTCGTCGCCGGGTTCGGGCGTTTGACTCGGAAAACTGTAGTAATTATAGAAACCGATGAAATGGTCGAGACGCAGCATGTCGAAGCGTTCAAGCGTCTTTTTGATTCTGTTTCGCCACCGTAAGAAGTCGGTCTCGACGTGGCGCGACCAGCGATAAGTCGGCGTTCCCCAACGCTGACCTTCCGGATTGTACTGGTCGGGCGAAGCGCCTCCTTCGCGAGCGATGCGCCCGTCGCGGGTCGCCATAAAGAGTTCGGGCGCGACCCAAACGTCGGAGCTTTTAACGCCAACGTAGATCGGGAGGTCGCCCATGAGCTTAATCGCGCGAGCGGCGCACTCTCGACGAAATTCGCGCCATTGAACGTCGAAAACCAGTTGGAGAAATCGCGTCTGATCGATTTGTTTCGCGTGTTCCTTAGCGAACGCCTCGAGCGCCGACGGTTCGCGACGCCGAATTTCAGTCGGCCATTTGGACCAATCGTAAGTTTGGAACGTTTCTCCCGCGGCTTCGAAAAGCGCGTAGTCGTCGAGCCAGAAAGCGTTCTTCGCGCGGAACTCCTCTTCTTCACGACGGTAACGCTCGCCTCCTAGGCCCGCTTGGTAACGCTCGTAAGCTTCCTGCCAAAAGGGCTTGCGTCTCTGACGCGCTTTTTTATAATTGACCCTGCCGGGGTGCGCGCCGTACAGCGGAAAAGAACCCGCGTTCCGCGACGCGCTCGTCTGATTTCGCGCCGTCGCGTCGGGGACTAGATCCTCCTCGTAAAGTTCCTCGAGATCGAGATAAAGAATTTCGCCCGCAAACGCGGAGCGTCCGGAATAAGGAGAACCGCCTTGGTCGATCGGCGTAATTGGAAGAGTCTGGAACCAAGTTTGTTTTGCGGTTTGGAGAAAGTTGAGAAACGTTTCAGCGGAGCGACCTAACGTTCCAATATCAAGCGTGCCCGGTAGGGAAAAGAGCGGCGCTAACACGCCGGAAGAACGTTCTCGAACGTCGGCAACGGTTTCCATAACACACCCTTCTTAGACGCTTGCCGTCGGATTGATCGCGTTCCGACAGAACGACGCGATCGCTTTGCGACTCTTCATCTTCTATTGATGACGTCGTAACGGTTTACTGTTTAAATGCTTCCATCAATTATATATTTTTTTACCATCGGCGCAATTGCGCTGGGAGGTCGAGATGCAATTTTTTTCTCTAGGCGTGATAAGCGATTCACATGATAACGATTATTCAATTCAGGTAGCCTTGGACGTCTTTAAACGACATGGCGTCGATCAGATCGTCCATTGCGGCGACGTCATTGAGCCGAGGTTCGTCGGCTACTTTTCCGACTTCAAAACGACGTTCGTTCTCGGCAATAACGACGACGAAGCGGCGCTCGCGGAGGAAGCCGCGAAGATCGGCGCGGTCGTTCAGCGTCAGCCCGTTTGCCTCGACTGGCACGGAAAACGCCTTTTCCTCGTCCACGGTCACGACGGCGGTTACTCGATCGCCGAAAACGCGTTTCATTCGGGGGACTGGGACGTCGTATGTTACGGGCACTCGCATGTTCAAGATCTGCGCGAAGCGAGCGGGAGGATCATTTTGAATCCGGGCGCGTTGGAGAACGGCGATTTCTGCATTCTCACCGCAAACGGCGACGTCAAGCGTCTCAACGTCGAAGATTTTGTCTGAACGCGCTCCTTTTGAAGGTTTTCCTTGGTCCTCCTTCACGCGGTTCAACGCCGCTTCGGGTTTTAACGTTTTTTCTGATTCTGCGTTTTCTCGCAATCTCATTAATATTGTTTCCGCCAGCTTGATTTTCTTCCCCTCTTGAACTAAAACTATCGCGGTAACGATCTTTTCTCCGACGAGACGGCGACGTCGTCTGTCGCGGAACGGACAATTTTATCAGCGAGGTTGCTATATGTCTCTAAAAAGACGTTCTCTAGGTCTCACTCTTATCGCGCTCGTCGCGACGTTTGCGCTTTTACCAACGGGCGCGGTCTTCGCTCAGAATCTTGACGAAAACGGGGCGCTTCCCCGCGCGACCCCGGAATCGGTCGGGATTTCTTCCGACGACGTCGCGGAGACGCTTAAGGCGCTCGACGAAAAGATTAATCGCGTCGACAGCGTGATGATTTTGCGCGACGGCAAGGTCGTCTGCGAAGCGTGGCGTTCTCCCGCCGCTCCGAACGAGCCTCACGCGCTTTATTCGCTCAGCAAGAGCTTCGCTTCGACGGCGATCGGCTTCGCCGTTCAGGAAGGAACGATGAAGCTCGATCAGAAAATCGTCGATATTTTCCCGGAAGACGTTCCCGAGAACGTCGACGAGAATCTCAAAAAAGCGACGATTCGCGATCTCCTCATGATGGCGTGCGGGCATAAATCGGAACCTCCTCGGTCGCACAACGTTTCGGCTTTCTATAATTTAGAAGGGCCGAAAACGACGCCCGATCAGCCGACGTGGGCGCAGGCGTTCATGCGCCAGCCGACCCCTTACGAGCCGGGAACCCATTTTGTGTACAATACGGTCGGAACCTACATGGCTTCGGCGGCGCTGGAGAAGATTGTCGGCGAGAATTTGCGCGACTACCTCGTCCCGAGGCTTTTCGAACCTCTTCATATCGCGACGCCCTTCTGGGAGAAATCGCCCGAGGGTTATACGAAAGGGGGAACGGGGCTTTTCCTGACGACGGAAGATATTGCGAAGTTCGGTCAGTTCTACCTTCAGAAGGGCGTTTGGAACGGCAAGCGGCTCCTTTCGGAAGAATGGATTAACGAAGCGACGAGCAAGCAGATTTCCAACGGCGACGAAAAGAACAACTGGTCGATGGGTTACGGCTACCAGTTCTGGCGATGCGTGAACAATTCGTATCGCGGCGACGGGATGTACGGGCAGTTTTGCGTCGTCATGCCGGATCAGAACGCGGTCGTCGTTCTGACGTCCGATACTTCGCAGACGGGCGAGGAACTCGATATCCTCTTCAATACGCTCGCGCCGAAAATGAAGGACGCGCCGCTTCCGGAGAATCCCGACGCGGTCGCGAAACTTCGCGAGCTTGAGAAGTCGCTCAAACCGAAGGAGGGCGCTTCTAAGAGTCAACTCGTCGCTTTGACAATTCATAACGACGCGCTCGGTCAGGATATGCGTTACATCGTCTACACGCCGACGGGGTACCTGACGACGTCGGCGAGCTATCCCGTTCTCTATCTCCTTCACGGTTTGAGCGACGACGAAAAGACGTGGTCGAGCCAAGAGAAGGGGCAGATGCAGCGCATCTGCGACGAGTATTTCGCGAATCACCCGGAACAGAAGCGGATTATCGTCATGCCCGACGCGCGCGCGACGTGGTATCGCGACGCGCCCTTTGGACCGGATCAGTACGAGACGTTCTTCTTCGACACGTTTGTCCCTCATGTTGAAAAGCAGTTCCGCATCCGAACGGATCGCGAATCTCGCGCGGTTGCGGGGCTCTCGATGGGCGGCTATGGGACGCTTCTTTACGCCGTGCATCATCCCGACCTCTTCAGCGCGGCGTTTGCGATGAGTCCCGCGGCGTCGGTCGGTCAACGTCGTCCGGAACGCCGTCCTGAAACTTCCGACGAGCAGTTTGCCGCGATGACGAAATGGGCGGAAAATAACGACGTAATCGCGTATCTCGATTCCTTAGCCGACAAGAAAGCGGTCCGCTTTATGATCGACTGCGGCGACGACGACTTCTGCCTGCCCGGCGCGTGGGACTTCTTCCAAAAGGCGCGGAAACTCGGCGTTCCTTGCGAACTCCGCATCCGCGACGGCGTCCACAGCTGGGATTATTGGCGCGTCTCGCTCCCGATGGCGCTCGACTTTATCTCGAACAAATAAACGCGCGTTTTACGCCTGTTGATTCTCAGTATTCGGTCGGGGACGGAATCGCGTCCCCGGCCGTTTTCTTTTTCGCGATCTGCGACGTCGTTTCTTTTCTTCTCTCACGCGAGCAGTTCTTCTCTCTCGCCGTCAGTCGCCTCGATTCTGCGGAAAAACGGCGACGCGTCGTTGTGGAAACTCACTTCAAGACGCCTTGAGGCGCTTTTTTGAAAAATTTCGATTTTTTCTTTCTGAAACCAACGTCGACGCGACACTGAACAAATAGAGCAAGGGAGCCAACAGCGTGCGAATAGAGTCTACCGCTAACGAACGACGAGCGATGGAAAACAGGCGAACGACGTCGCTTTGCGCGAGTTTTTGAGAACCGTCCATAGATAAACGCTTACAAGATATGATCCAGAAGTATTATACGCTTGGCAAATACGGTCGCAACCGAATTTTCATGACCGCCGTGTTGGGGTATAACTTCAAAACCCAAAGATACGTTCCTGCTCCGAATGTGTGGGAAGAGTCGTTTACGAACAGAAAAGAGTTGATTAATAAGCTTGCCGACTGGACTGACACGCGCGGCTGCTTCAGACCTACCGGCGATCCTAATTATTGGACCAACAACGTGATTGATCGTCAGGCGTCCAAAAGCAAGGCGGCGCATACGTGGACGCAG
>CAMZHY010000217.1 GCA_947307005.1 uncultured Planctomycetaceae bacterium | reverse complement strand
ACGTATTCCATGGCGTAATAGAGAATCCCGTCCTCCTGACCAAAACCGTAGAGTTTGACGATATTTTCATGACGCAGCAGTCGAAGCGTTGAAATTTCCGCCTCGAAACGTTCGCGTTCGCGCTCTAGCGGGAGAAGAAGCGCTTTGACTGCGACAACCTGATTCGTTTTCTCGTCGCGCGCGCGGTAGACCGCGCCCATGCCGCCTCGACCAATCATCTGATCGAGAACAAAGGGTCCAAATTTCTTGACGCTCATCTTTCGCTCCAGAATGAAGACGCCGGACGCCAATCCCTGCGCGTTCAGCCTTTAGGAGGCGCAAACTTCACTTTTTCGACCATTTTTACGAGTTGATCGTTTGAATTCAAGTAGCCCGTCACGGCGGTTATCGCCTCCATGGCGTGCTTATAATGCAACTGGGGATCGCAATCGAGCTCAATCTCAAGGTCGTTGCGAAATTCCGGCTGACCCGCGCCGTTATAAGCGTCTTGAAAAGACGTCGAGTTCTGGTTCGCATACTGATATGCGGCCGCTCGCAACGCCTTCATATCCGCGATCGGAGTCTCGCCAAAACGAATCCCGACCAGCGCCCCGCGCGCGTCAGACGAAAGCTTAATCGACACGGGAGAAAGATCGTCGAGGCTCGGCTGCGACGTCGACTGCGCGTCGATTGGCATTCGAATGTTGAAATCGCCCTCAATCTCGGGGGTCTTATAGGTGACGACGAAGAACGCCAGCAGAAGAAACACGACGTCGATCATCGACGTCATCTGCAACTTCGATTCGCTCGTTCCAACAAAAAGATTGCGCTTCTTTCCAGCCAAGACGCCGCTCCTTCCAATCCATATCGCGCGTCCACAACCGTCGGACGCTCTCTCCATTATACCATACGATCGTCAATTGTGGACGACCGAACGACGACGTCGTCGGAAAAACCGTAAAAAAAGAAACGCCTCGACGGGCGGCGCGCTCTCTTTTGAGAAAGCCGCCGACGCGAGGCGTATGCGTAAAACGGCGATCGTCGCCGCGCTAACGCGCAAACGAAGTCGCGCCAAGAATACCGCCGCCCGTCGTCTCGGGAAGCGGCGCGACGATCGGAACCGACGTCGGGGGGAGCGTCGCCGCGACGCGAGGCGCCTGATTTTGCGACGCGCAGGGCTTCTTATCGTAACGAGGAGCGCGATCGACTCCGTCGAGGAAACCGCTCAACGCCCGCGAACGGACGGGATGCTGAAGTTTTCGAACGGCTTTCGCTTCGATTTGACGCACGCGCTCGCGAGTCACGCGGAAAATCTGCCCCACTTCCTCGAGCGTATAGACGTAGCCGTCGGCGAGTCCAAAGCGCAGTCGAACGATTTCGCGTTCGCGGAAAGAGAGCGCTTTGAGCGCTTCTTCGAGACGTTCGCGAAGCGCGGCGCGGTTCAGATGATCAAGCGGGTCGTTTCCGCGCGAATCCGCGACGAAGTCGCTCAGAAACGCCTCGTCGCTTCCTTCGAGGGGGCGGTCAAGGGAAAGCGGCGAACGTCCCGCGCTCAGCGCGAAACGAACCTCGGACGCCGTAAGATGCGCGGCGTCGGCGATCTCTTGGATTGTTGGAGAAGTTCGAGCGCTGCGAGAAAGTTCGTTCGACGCGCGTCGCACCGACTTGATCGTCTCGAGCAGATGGTTCGGGACGCGAATCGTACGGCACTGATCGGCGAGCGCTTTCGAAATCGACTGTCGAATCCACCACGTCGCGTACGTCGAAAATTTGTAGCCTCGGCGGTATTCGAACTTATCGACCGCGTGCATAAGCCCGGCGTTGCCCTCTTGGATCAGATCGAGGAAACTCAAACCGCGGTTGCGATAACGTTTCGCGATGCTCACCACGAGACGGAGATTGCCGGCGGAAAACGCGCGGCGAGCGGACTTGAACGCGTCGCGTTTCCGCGTGGCGTCCGCGATTCTCTGCGAGAGAATCGCCAGCGTCTCGTTGGAACGTTCTCGTTCGCGGCGGAGATAGCGGCGCGCCTCGTCAAACTCTTCGCGAAGTCGCCGCTGTCGGCGACGTTCCTCAAGTCGAGGATCGTGAAATTCGACTTTTTCAGGGGTCATCACGAGTTCAAGAGGTTCGTCGACGACCCAAACCGAACGCCCGTCGCGACGCGACGACGAACGTCCGTCGCGAGAGGTCGTCTCGCGCTCTTGAGGCGCGTCGGCGAGGAGTTCGTGAAGTTCGCGACCGCGGCGAAGAACCTCGGCGTTTTTCTCTTGGCGCCGAATCAAACGATCTAGAAAAGGCTGAATCGACTGAGCGCGCAAGTCGAGTTCGTCGAGAATCCGAGCGGCGCGCGCGCGACGGAGCTGAGTCTTTCGCCGCAACGCGAAGCGTTCTCGACGAGAAAGCCCGGCGGAACAAAGCGCGGCAAAGTCGCTGCGGTTGCGCGCGAGAATCTTGCGGAGCGTCGTTATCGCCGGAGGAATAAGCGCCTGAAGCCGACGTTTGCTCGAAAGGTCGGAAACGGCGACGTCGATCACGCGATCGAGTCGCGCGCGACCGGCGCGAACCTTCTCGAGCAATTTGACGCAATCGCGAATCACGCAGTCAAGGCTTAACACGGCGCAACGATATTGCCGACGCGCGTTTTCGATCTCGGAGGCCGCCTTCAATTCTTCTTCGCGCGTCAACATGGGAACATCGCCCATCTGCATCAAATATATGCGGATAGGATCGTCGGACGCCCCATCGTCTTCGTCGTCAAAGCCCTGAACGTCCGATTCCGACGCGACCTCGTCGCCCGCCTCCGCTTCGTCGAAGGAAGAAAAAACGTCGTCTTCCGATTCGGAGAAATCGTCCGACGATTCGTCAAACGTCGGTTCGTCGTCTTCAAACGCGTATTCGTCGCCGTAACATGACTCGCCGACATACGAGTCGGCGTCGAAAACCGCGTTGAAGTCTCCGTCTTTCTCGAAATCGTCAAAATGGCGCGTCATAAAAAATCCCGCTCCTGATCGAAGAACTCCCAACAATAAGGAACTCGCTGGAAAACGCGCTCGCTACGCAAGCGTCTTTCAAACGTCGCGAACCGGCGCCCCCTGCGGCGCCAAGTCTCGAGTTATAATCCCAAAACGACAAATCGTTCGCGAAACTCTCCCTATCCTCTCGTTATCGACCGATCGACCCGTTCCCTCAACGATTAAACCCGGAACGCGCAAGACGTCTGTGATTCCTTCCCCGTCTAACGCGTTCATTCGCTACGACTGTTCAAAGTCGTGAAACGGCGATAATCGGCGCTATCAGAAATCGCCCGAATATGCAAAACGAGCGTCTCCTCTAAACGCGCATTTTATCTATATTCTTTATTTTCAACAACGAGTTCGCTAGAAAATATCGTAACAATTTTCCTAGCCCCAAATTCTCTTGCAAGTATAATCATTACAATCGTTATAATTGTATCTCCGTATCAAATAGCCTATTCGCCAGAAGTGAGTTTTTGTAGCGTCGCTCATTTCTTCGATCGGCGTCGCCGTCTTGTTCGTCGACTCGAACTCGTTTTTAAACGGCGCAAAGGGCGACGTCAACGAGCGAGACGAAAACAGATTCGAGTCCTTTTATTCGATATTTTCAGCACAAACATCAGAAGTGTCATAACCGTTAAAAAACTCATATTTACTAGAACTGTTAGTTTTTCTATTCTTTTCTTAAATTAATACGGTAATTTACGGCATTTAAACAAAATTTACGGCAACTAAAGACTAACATTGGAGAGCTTCCCTGCGCCCCAGGACGGGACAAGGGAAACGAGAACAAGAAAAGGAATTCGGTATTTCGCCCCAAGGACGGATCGCGATTCTCTCTGCTCTAGGCCAAAAGGTTTTGAAGGCTTTATCCCAATTGTGAAACCGATCGGGAACCTTCTAAACCGCCGTTGGTCCTACGCCGGGAACGACCGTTTCTGATGGGTTGATTGCTCGCTTACCCTTTAAATCGTTCTCTAATAAATTCTAAGCGTTTTAGATGAATGGAGTTAAAAATCAACTGTTGAGAATATGGGCTTTATGCTCGTTTAACCAACCTTGAGTTTCTGCTCAATCGAGTATGGAAATTCTCTAGGAAGACGTTGGGGCGACCAAGAAGGACTGGCGAAGAGTCTCCCCATCTGCCGATAAAAAGCGCGAGACGTTTGCTAAGTTGAAGAAACGCCGCGCTTCTGGATATTCGTCCGACTTCGAGAGCGCGATTTTTTGCAATCGCGTTTTAAAGCATGACGCTTGCTCGAGGCCCTCTTACGACTTGCCGTTCCGCGATAATCCGCGACGAGAGCCGATAAAGGAGTTTCCTTTAACGGCGCGCGTCTTCGTTCGCGGCGATTGACGGCAAGACGCGGGACGTATTTTAGCGAGACTCCCTTTGAGGAAAGCGACGATCGACGGCGTTTCCGTTTGTTCTGATTCAGGTCGGACGGGACGTCAAACGAACGCGTTGCGGAGGCATTCGCGATCGCGGTAAGGAAAGGAAAACTGTAATGATACCAAAAACTATCCATTATTTCTGGTTTGGCGGCGGCGCTCTTCCCAAACTTGCTTCGAAGTGCTTAGAGAGTTGGAAGCGTTTTTGTCCCGACTATGAAATTAAGCGCTGGGACGAAAGCAATCTGGATCTTACGTGCAATCAGTACGTCAAAGAGGCGAGCGAGGCGAAGAAATGGTCGTTGGTTACCGATTTCTTCCGATTTAAGGTCATCCACGACTACGGCGGGATCTATCTTGACACGGACGTCGAGTTGGTGAAGCCGTTGGACGATCTTCTGCGACATTACGCCTACATGGGGATCGAGAGCACGGGGTTTGTCAACACGGGTTCGGGGTTTGGCGCGGAAAGTCGTCATCCGCTTCTGAGAGAGCTCGTCGAGGAGTTTGAGCGCGCGACGTTTTCGCCCGATTCACCCGCGATTTTCACCATTATGACGGAGGCGATGAGGAGTCGCGGCTACGTCTTCAACAACCGTCTACAAACGGTCGGCGGGGCGACGATTTATCCGATGGATTATTTTGCGCCGATCGACCTGACGACGCGAAAGATGCGTCGAACGAGGAACACGTATTCCATACATCATTACATCGGCTCGTGGGCGCCCGCCGAAAAGAAGTTGGAAACGCGACGTCGGGCGAGATATTGCAGAATCTTTGGCGACAAACTGGGGCTGAAGGTGGACGGCGTCACGACGGCGATGAGACTAGAGGGAGGCGTATGGAATTACGCCCAAAACCGTCTGCCCAGAATGCGAGGAGTCATGGCATCCTTGAGGAGACGTTACAATCGCAAACTCGCGGAGGCGATTCAAATCGTCGGCGCCACCCCGTCGTCCTTTGAAATTCCGACGAACGCGCTCCTTCCCGCCGAGGAACAGCCCGCGACGCTCTGATCCGCGGTCGCGGCGCGTCGTTCTGATATTTCAACGACGGCAAGTCGCAGCGTTTCAAACAAAACACTCGTCCCGAGACGTCGCCAAAACCAGTTGGCGATTCTTCGGGACGCTTGTTTTTATTACGTTGCAAGTTTAAGAACTCGCAGCCGCCGCTGGACTTGACAAACGCGACAAGATTGCGAAAATCAGCCCCGATTTTGTTTAGACGTCGTTGAATAAAGTATTTGGACCGAAAGAGAACGGGCGTATCATGAAAAACAAAGAACGTTCAACGGCGGAACGTCAGCCGCCCGAGTATTATTATCTCGATCCGGCGGCGGCCTATGTCCGCGGGACAAGCCAACTTCAGGGGGCGCCGTCCATTCCTTCGCGGCTGTCGGCGCCGCCGCTGGAAGACCTTTCCGACGCCGATAAGGGCGAGCTTATTCAAATCGGGCAGGACGCCGAATTGCGTTTGAAGAAATTCAAAAGGGCTTTTGCGACAATGCCGCGAATTCGGCGTTCCCTCGGTTTTTTACGCGCGCTCGCCCCCGAGTCGCTCTTAGACGTCGGAAGCGGTCGCGGAAATTTTTTATGGTCGTGCCTCGCCGAGTTCCCATACCTTCCGGTGACGACGTTAGAACTTTCGCCTCATCGCTTCGAACAGCACCAAACGGTTCATGTCGGCGGCGTTCAACGATTGACGCCCGTCTTCGGCGATCTTCAGGCGATCGAGCCCGACGCGTTCCCCGACCGAACCTTCGACGTCGTAACCCTCTTTGAAGTCCTTGAACATATCCCTGATTCGAGCGCGGCGATCCGTTCCGCGCTCAGACTCGCTCGGCGACGTCTCATTCTTTCCGTCCCTTCGAAACCGGACGACAATCCGGAGCATATTCATCTGTTCAACGAAGAAATTCTGACCGATTTATTCAACGAGAACGGAATTCGATCCGTTCGCTTTGATTACGTTCCCAATCACCTTTTTGCGCTCGTTACCATACCGTCATGACTCCGCCAAAGATGCTCAAATACCCTCGAACTCAACATATCGAAGGCTCGCGACGACAGATCGGCGACGAAGACCTCGACTTCGTTCCCTTCTCGGCGATTAAAAACCTTCCGCTCGTCGTCGAAGAAAAGATCGACGGCGCCAATTCCGGGCTTTCCTTCGATTCTGAAGGAAATCTCCTCCTGCAAAGCCGCGGACATTATTTAATCGGCGGCGCGCGAGAGA
>CAMZHY010000216.1 GCA_947307005.1 uncultured Planctomycetaceae bacterium | reverse complement strand
ACGGGCGTCAAACGTCTACCGCTTTCGATTATGCGACGCCGTCGGTCGTTTTGCAAGCTTTTCCGGCGTCAATTTCAAGATTTTATGAAATACGGACGGAATGTCCCGAAAAACGCTAAGCGGGGAATGAGAAATAAAAAAACGCGAAAGCCCGAAAAAGGAATCTCGCGTTTTCGATGCCGAAGAAAGGACTCGAACCTTCACCCCCAGTTACGAGGACTAGGACCTGAACCTAGCGCGTCTGCCAATTCCGCCACTTCGGCTTACGCTTCAGAGTATAGCGCCTTGGGGGAATTTGAAAAGGGGCGAACGGCTTTTTTTCCAACAAACGTCGAGACGGTCGCGGGAGGCGCCGCGAACTCGCCGACGCCGTTCGGGCTTCTCTCGGAAACGACTCGATTTTAAGGCGAGCGATTCGCGCGTCGGCCTACGATTTCGCGCTTGGGGAACGCCGCCAATAAGAGAATATCGTTGCGAAAATAGAACGACGTTTTTAATTTCTCTAAATTATTAGAAAAATTATCTTCTCTTTTTTCATTTTTAGGTTATTATGGAGAGGACGAGATGAATGCGAGGAGGCGTCGCGTCTCGATCCGGTTCGGCGTCTACTCGAATTATTCAACGGATTGACGAGCGTCGATTCCTTTTTCGGCGATCTCGCGCGTCCGATTGGACGGGAAGAAGAAACGACGTATTGGTTCTAAAAATTAAATAACGCGCGACGCTTGCGTCGCAGGGAGGCGCCGACGCGTGGAAAAGCCGACTCGATATCGTCCGACGACCGCGCAGCTCGCGCTTCGAAAGTTGATACGCGAGAAGACGAGAATCCTTGCCTACGGCGGGTCGCGGTCGGGGAAAACGTTTGAGTTCTGCCACGCGCTCGCCGCGATCGGGATGCGATACGGCGGTCGGTACGCCGTCTTTCGTCGTTATTTCAACGCCGTGAAGAATTCCGTTTTCGACGACACCTTTCCGAAGATGCTCGAGCTCTCGTTTCCGGGCGTGGAATACCGTCGGAACCTCTCCGACGCGCGCATCGTGATTCCCGGCGTCGACGCGGAGTTCTGGTTCGTCGGACTCGACGACGAGCGCCGCGTCGAACGGATTCTTGGGCGCGAATACGCGGGAATTTACTTCAACGAATGTTCCGAAATCGCCTATTCCTCCGTCGAGATCGCGACGACTCGACTCGCCCAGCGACGGTTCGACCGCGACGGCGTCCCGCTCAAGAATCGCGCCTTCTTCGATTGCAACCCTCCGGGGCGTTCGCACTGGACCTATCGCCTCTTTATCGAGGGAATCAATCCGACGACGCGCGTCCGGCTCGCCGATTTCGAGACCTACGGCGCGATTCAAATCAACCCGGCGGACAACGCGGAAAATCTGCCCGAAAACTATATTTCCTCGACGCTTGCGTCCGGGTCCGAACGCATGAAGAAGCGGTTTTTATACGGCGAATTCGCCAACGATTCCGAAAACGCGCTCTGGAAACAGGAAACGATCGACGCCAACCGCGTCGTCGAGGTTCCTCGCGATCTTGAACGCGTCGTCGTCGGCGTCGACCCCGCCGTGACAAGCGGCGAGCGCAGCGACAATACGGGAATCGTCGTCGCGGGACGGGTCCTTGCGCCCGACGGGCGTCCGAGCTTCTACGTGCTCGACGATCGGTCCCTCAACGCGTCTCCGGATCGCTGGGCGCGCGAGGTCGTCGAGACGTATCGATTCTGGCAAGGGGACGCGGTCGTCGTCGAGACGAACCAAGGGGGCGATCTCGTCGCTTCCGCCCTGCGACAGATTGATCCAAACCTGCCGACGCGTCCCGTTCGCGCCACGCGCGGCAAAATTTTGCGCGCCGAACCGATCGCGATCCTCTATCAGCACGGTCGCGTTCGGCACGTCGGGGTCTTTCCCGAACTGGAAGAGGAAATGACGTCCTACGCCGGCCCGTCGACGCCGAATCAGAGCGTCGATCGACTCGACGCGCTCGTTTGGGCGATTACCGCGCTCGCCGACGACGGCGGAGACTGCGTCGGCGGCTTTCTCGGCGTGTGACCCGTCGACGCAAACGACGTTTTACGATTGTTTTTTCTGTTTGAAAAGGAAAGGATTCGCTCCATGAACGACGTTATGAAAACGACCGCGTCGGAATCCGACGCGCCCCTTTGGAATGGAATATCGCGCTTTGAACGCGCGACAAACGAGGAAGTTGAACGCCATATCCCGATCGTTCGGCGGATGATCGAACTTTACGGCTACGGGGACGCGCTCAGTTACGACGAAAAGCTCGCCGCCGGACTGATCGGGGTCGCGATCGCGGTCGAACGGTTCGACGCGGAGAAGGGCGTGAAATACGCGTACTGGCTCTCGTATCAGATCGACAAGGCGATTCGCAACGAATCGCGTCTCGTCCTGCGCCAACGTCGTTTCGGCGCCCAGCCTTTCGACGACGACTTCGACCCGATCGACGAGCGCGATTGGGAGACGCGAGCGTCGCGAGACGAACGCGAAGAGCGCGAGACGCTCGTCGATCGCGCCGTCGCGGCGTTGGACTCCCTCGATCCGCGTTCTCGGCTCGTTGTTCGAAAACTGTGCTTCGACGGAAAGACGCAGGAGGAGATCGCCAAAGAACTCGGCGTCTCGCAATCGTGGACGAGCCGCCTCGCGCGCGCCGCCTTTAAGAAAATGCGCCGCGAAATCGAACGCGCCGAGCGTCGGGAAAGACAGGCGTCCGCCCTTGACCGCGCCAGACGGCGAGGAGCCGGCGGCGCCGCGTGATTGGAAATCGCGCTTTGAGCGAACCTAACGCGTTTTCCGCGCCCCGTTTCAGAAACGGTCGACGAAAAAGCCCGAACTTGCGCCTTACCGGCGAAGGTTCGGGCTTTTCGCTTTAGAGCGGCGTCAATACGTTGTGAAACTTCGACGGTTGCTTGTCGCCCATTCGTGAGCGAAGGAGCCGCGTTTGACGACGAGACGCAGTCTGCGGTCGATCGCGCCGTTCTCGATTGTCGTGACGCTCGGGGGAATTGCAAGCTGCGTCAGATACCGGGGCGTTTGGAACGCGCCGACGGGAATCGTCGCGACGCCGTCGGGAACGGCGTATTCGGAGATTTCCTTGGCGGCGGGGAAGAGAATCAGTTCCAGCCCGGCGGCGGAGAACAAGACGCCGTCGTTGGATTTAAGGGCGGGATTGCCCGGGGCGACGTCGACGGCGGCGAGCCTTGTCGTCTCGACGAAGGGCGCGCCGCGAAGTTCCGTAAGAGTCGCGGGGAACGTCAGTTTCTGAAGGTTTGCGCAGCCGAGGAACGCCTCGTCGCCAAGGACGCGGAGCGCGCTTGGAAGCGCGAGTTCTTTGAGCGCGGCGCATCCTCGAAACGCGCGGTCCCCGATCCAAGAGAGCGCGTCGGGGAGTTCGATCTCTTCGAGACGCGAGCAGCCCCAGAAGGCGTCGTCGGGAATCGAATCGACCTTTTTCGGAATGGTAATCCGTTGAATCATTGAGCCGGAAAACGCGCCGCGTCCGATGCGGACGACGTCGGGGCTGAGCGAGATTTCTCGAAGGTTGACGCTCAGAGCAAACGCGCTGGGCGCGATAACGCGGCACCATTCGGGGAGTTCGAAGCGCTTCGCCGAACGACCCGCGGGATAGACGTAAAGCGTCGCGCCGTCTTTGGAATAGAGCGCGCCTTCGTACTCCGAATAGTTCGGGTTGTTTGGATCGACGTCGACAATCTGTAGAGAAGAGCAGAACGCAAAGGCGCCTGTTCCTATCCTTTCGACCGACGAAGGAATCGAAACGTATTCGAGGAAACTCGCGTCGGAGAAGCACCATTTTCCTATTTCGCGCAGTCCTTCGGGGAGTTCGACTTTACGCATCGCGGTCGGCGGGTCTTCGTTGGCGCAGTCTTCGAAAGCGCTATCGCCGAGCGTCTCGACGCTTGCCGGAACGACAAGCTTGCGCAGCATGGAGCAGCCGTTGAACGCGTTGTTTCCGACGATTTTCACTCCGTCGGTAACGACGATTTCCGGAAGCGACGAGCAGTCTTCAAACGCGCCGTCTCCGATGCGAACAACGCTTTTCGGAATCCGCAGTTCTATGAGGGACGAACATCCGCTGAAGGCGTCTTCGGGAATTTCGGCGAGAGACGGGGGAAATTTAATCCGTCTGACGGAGGAGCAGCCTTTGAAGGCGCCGATTCCGATTCGACTCACGTTGGCGCCAAGTTCGATCGATTCAAGCCCCGTGCATTTGCGGAACGCCTTGTCGCCGATCGAGACGACCCCGTCGTGGAACGTCACGGACCCGAGCGCGGCGATTCCTTCGAACGCCCGCGCTCCGATTTCCGTCGTTTCCTCCGGAATCTCGTAAGATTTTTCTTTCCGTCCGGCCGGATAGAAAATCAACTTTTTGAGATCTTTGGAAAAGAGGATTCCCTCGGAACTGCGACTAAAACTTCGGTTGCCGCTGAAAAGCTTGACGTCGGAAAGCGACGCGCAGCCCGCGAGAAATCCGTCGCCAAGAACCTTCACGTGTTCCGAAACGACGAAAAGTTCAAGCGAAAGACAGCCCGCAAACGCCCCCGATTCGACCTCGACGACGCTGTCCGGGAGAATGAAACTTTTCAGGGCGAGACATTTTTCAAACGCGTTTGAGCCGATCCGAACGAGCCGATCGTTGACGACGACCGTCGCGAGCGCGCAGCACCGCGCAAACGCCTCCGAACCGATCGCGACGAGACTTTCAGGAAGTTTGATCTCCGCAAGTTTCAGACAGTTTTTAAACGCGCAAGACGGAATCTCCGACAGCTTGGGCGGAAGATGAACCGCTTCGAGCTCCCGACACTGCTGAAACGCGCGGCGTCCGAGCGTCTGCACCGACGAGGGAACGACGACCGACGTCAATCCGGAAATTCCGGAAAACGCGCCGTCGCTGATTTCGACGACGGGCTGACCGTCGAGCGTCGAAGGAATCTCGAGCGTCCCTTGGAACGTTTTGAGACAACCCGTTATCTTCGCGCCCTTTCGGGACGACTCCCACTTTAAACACGTCGAAACGTCGATCATAGGACTCCGCTTTCCGGTTCGTCGCGGCGTCGATATTTTTATACGACGAACCTAGCGACGATTGTATAGCGTCGACGATTTAAAATCAAGTCCCGTCGCGGTTGCCGAGCGCGAGAGATTTTGCGAGTTCGACAATCGACTTCGGCGGCGCGAAGCGTTTGCCGAGCGGCGCAAATTCGCGCGCCGCCGCAAGGAGACGATCGAGACCGAACGCCAGCGACCAGTAGCCGATCCCGCCTTTCTCCTTGGGGAAACCGAGCGCGAGCACGAGCGCCGCGTCCGCTTCGCGCAGCGAGCGAACGACGCCTTCTTCGACGAGTCGCGCCGCGTCGAAAAGCGTCGCGACGAGAAATCGCAAGACGAGCGCTTCGTCCGAATGAAAGCGGGTCGGAACGTCTGGAATCGCAGGAGAGGCGGCGAGCGCTTGGAGCGCTGCAATATTCGCGTCGAACGTCGCGTCGTCGCGCCAACTTACGGAGGAGCCGTAGTTATAGAATCCGCGACGCGATTTACGACCGAGTCGACCGGCGCGAACCAGTTCCGAAAGAACCGCCGAATCGCTTGAGCGTTCGGGAAACGCTTTGTAGAAGGACAGGCCGGCGCGTAGGGAGACGTCGACGCCGATTTCGTCGATAGCGCGCAGCGGCGGACCTTCCATGCCGAATCGCAGACACGCGTTTTCCAGACGCGCCGCGTCGACGCCTTCGTCGAGCGCGAAGAGCGCCTCGCCGAGATACGCCTGGAGCAGCCGATTGACGAGAAATCCGGGCGAATCCCCGACGATCATGGGGATTCTGCCGATCGCTTCCGCCAGCGCCTTTCCGCGACGCGCCGTTTGACCCGAAGCGTCGGCGCCGATCGCAATTTCGACGGGTCGATGTTTGGCGGCGGGATGAAAGAAGTGGAAACTTGCGAATCGCGCCGCGCTTATAGCGCGACCTTCGTCGTCGCGGGGGAGCGACGACGAAAGCTCCGCAATCGTTAGCGACGAGGTGTTTGTCAGCAGGGTTACGGGGGAGTTTGGCGCGGAGCGCGCGTCAAGTTCGCGGTATAGCTTTGCTTTGACGCGTTGTTTTTCAGGAGTTGATTCGACGACGACGGGCGCGGCGGCGACGTCTTCGAGGCGGTCGGTCAACCGCAGAAAGGTTGAAACGAGTCTTTCGACTTCTTGTTTTTCTTTCGTTGCGTTGGGAAGCGCTTTCCCCGTGTTTTGTCGCAACGTTTCGAGTTCCCGTTTTGCGCGTTCCGGGGCCGAATTTCGCGCTTCTTCGCTGGGGTCGTAGAGCGTCGCGGGGATTTGCGCGTTAAGGAACGACGAGGCGATAGAAATCCCCATCAGACCCGCGCCGGCGATTCCGACGCCGCGAGTTCGAACGTCGTTCAAGAATGAATCCTCGGATTCTTGCCCGTCGCGGAACCGCCGCCATGCGAACGTTTCGCGTTCTTCAAAGAGCGCCGCGACGCGCGCGTCCTGAGAGACGACCGAGTCGAAGCGCGGCGCCGTCAATCCGCAAGCCTTCGCGTATTCAACGGGAGAAACGCCGGGAAGCGGCTCGATCGCGTCAAATGGGGAAGGGAAAGG